>DATFRM010000143.1:0-10098 GCA_035263265.1 Actinomycetes bacterium | reverse complement strand
TCGGATTGAGCTGCCGGGTCTGAGCGCGCCGGTCACGGTCTACCGCGACGAATGGGGTATCCCGCACATCTATGCGGACACGGCCGATGATCTGTTCAAAGCACAGGGCTACGTGCACGCTCAGGATCGGTTCTGGGAGATGGACATCCGGCGCCACGTTACCGCCGGGCGCCTATCCGAGCTGTTCGGCGAGGATCAGTTCGAGACAGACGCGTTCATCCGGACCCTCGGCTGGCGGCGCGTCGCGGAGCGGGAGTACCACCTGATCGCCCCAGACACCAAGCGCTATCTTCAGGCATACGCGGACGGGGTCAACGCCTGGCTGGCCGATCACGACGGGACCAGGGCGAGCCTGGAGTACGGCGTCCTGCGGCTGTCCCGGTTCGGCACAGACTACGAACCGGAGCCGTGGTCACCGGTCGACTCGCTGGCCTGGCTGAAGGCGATGGCCTGGGATCTGCGCTCGAACATGGAGGACGAGATCGCGCGCTCGCTCGCGGCCTCGACCTTGCCCAAGCGGCGCGTCGACCAGCTGTACCCGGACTACCCGTTCGACCGGCACCGGCCGATCGTGACCGGTGGCCAGATCGTGAACGGGAAGTTCGTCCAGGGACCTGGCAGCGGCCGGCTCGATCCGCCGGTCGCCCTTCCGCCGCCGCCCAACCAGGGCCGCCCCGCCCCCAACCTCTCGTCGCCGCCCAACCAGGCGCGAGCCCCGCTTAACGAACCGCCGACGCCCGGCGCCGACGCACCGCCGTCCCGGCCGCCGAACGGGGCCGGCCAGCAACTCCGCCACCTGTACAAGGTGCTCAACGGGCTGCCCACCATGCTCGGCCCGGCCGGCTCCGGTCTCGGCTCCAACTCCTGGGTGGTCTCCGGGGTGCGCACCACCACCGGCAAGCCGATGCTCGCGAACGACCCGCACCTCGCGCCGACCGTGCCGTCAGTCTGGTACCAGACCGGGCTGCACTGCACCCGGGTCACGACCGACTGCCCGTTCGACGTCACCGGGTTCACTTTCTCGGGCGTGCCCGGCGTGATCATCGGACACAACGCGAACATCGCCTGGGGATTCACCAACCTCGCCCCGGACGTGAGCGACCTCTACCTGGAGAAGGTCACCGCCGACAGCTACCACTACCGGGGCCGGCCGGAGCCGCTGGCGATCAGGACCGAAACCATACGGATCTCCGGCGACGACGATCGGACCGTCACAATTCGCTCGACCCGGCACGGCCCGCTGATCTCGGATCCATCCGAGGACATGCGCGATGTCGGCGACTTCGCGCCGGTTCCGCCGGGCACACCGAGTGCCGAACGGGGCGAGGGCTACGCGATCGCGCTGCGCTGGACCGCGCTCGAGCCGAGCCCGACCGCCGATGCGATCTTCCTGCTGAACCGCGCCAAGGACTGGTCGGACTTCCGCGCCGCCGCCAAACGGTTCGCGGTACCGGCACAGAACCTGATCTACGCCGACGTGAACGGCAACATCGGATACCAGGCACCGGGCCGGATCCCGATCCGCACCGCCGGAGACGGCCGCTGGCCGGTGCCCGGCTGGACCGGGCAGTACGAATGGCAGGGGTACATCCCGTTCGACGCGCTGCCGTCGGTCTACAACCCGGCCAGCGGGTACCTGGTGACCGCGAACAACGCGGTGATCGACTCCAGGTACCCGTATCTGCTGACCCACGACTGGTCGTACGGCTACCGGTCCAGCCGGATCGAGCAGCTCGTCCGCTCGAGCGGCACGCTCGATGCGGCGGCCATGGCGCGCATCCAACTGGACTCGCACAACGGGATGGCCGATGAACTGGTGCCGTACCTGCTGGCGATACCGACGGACCTGTGGGTGCGCGGCGGCCAGGACCTGCTCCGCGACTGGGATCAGACCCAGCCGCCGGACTCCGCGGCGGCCGCGTTCTACAACGCGGTCTGGCGGCACCTGCTGATCCGCACCTTCGACGACGAGCTACCCGAGGAGGCCCGCCCGGACGGCAGCGACCGGTGGTTCGAGGTGGTACGGCCGTTGCTCACCCGCCCGTCCGATCACTGGTGGGACGACGTATCCACCCACGACGTTCGGGAGACCCGCGACGACATCCTGCTGGAAGCGATGAATGACGCCCGCGACGAGCTGACTCGGCTGATGGGCAAGGACATCGGCCGGTGGGCCTGGGGCAAGGTGCACAAGCTCGAGCTGACCAACCAGACATTCGGTACGTCCGGCATTCCCCCGATCGAGGGGCTGTTCAACCGTGGGCCGATGCGGCTCGGCGGCGGCGAGTCGATCGTGGACGCCACAGGCTGGAATGCGGAGGAGGGTTACCAGGTCATCTGGGTGCCCTCCATGCGGATGGTGGTCGACCTGGGCGACCTGGATCAGTCCCGGTGGATCAACCTGACCGGCGCGTCCGGACATGCCTACGCCGATCACTACTGGGATCAAGCGCCGCTGTGGGCGCGTGGGGACACGATCCCGATGCAGTTCAGCCGTGGCGCGGTCGAGGCGGCGGCCGAGAAGACGCTGACCCTGGTGCCCCAGCCGGCCGACTAGCGACCGGGCCGACCCGCCGAGCCCTTTGCCCACGCTGCGGGCGACCGAGCGCCGACCCCCCTTGCCCACTCTGCGGGCGACCGAGCGCCGACCCCCCTTGCCCGACCTGCGGGCAACCGGGCCTTGACCCCGCCCGCCCTGAGGGCCAGCGCGTCCTCCGCCGTCTACCGCGACCCGTCGATCCGAACCAGCCCGGCCGGCGTCATTACGGCGCTCACGTGCCGGTCGTGCGGCTCGTGCGGAAGCGCCTCGACCAGTTCGCCGTCATACAGCAGTACCGCGACGAATGCGTCCGGTCGAGCTCGGGCCAGCGCGCGATCGTAGCTGCCGCCACCGCGGCCAAGCCGGACCCCGGACCTATCCACGGCCAGCCCGGGTGCCACCACCGCATCCGCGGTCTCGATCGCGGACACCCCCAGCGACGGTCCGGACGGCTCCAAAGGCCCGGCCGTGGTCGGCCGCAGCAGCTCCGAACCCTGGTACTCCGCCCACTCGAGATCGAGGTCCGGACGCAGTACCGGAAGGAGGACCCGGATTCCGCGCCCGGCCAGCCACGCCAGCAGCGGCCCAGTCGGCGGCTCGGTGCCGAACGAGTGGTAGCAGCACACCACTGAGGCCGCCGCGAGTTCCGGCACATCCGCTGCCACCGCGGCGTACCGCTGTGCGGCTTGGTCCCGATCGGCCACCGGCAGACCACGCCGATCGGCCAGCAGCTGTGCTCGTAGCACGGATTTGTCGTTACTTCGGTAACGCATCGGTTTCCGCCCGAAATGTCGCGACAACGATCTGGGCATCATGGTCTCGTCCCGGCCAGGTTCCTGTCCCGGCTAGTCAGGAGGCACCCGAGTTGTCCACCACGGCACTGCTGCTCGTGCTTACCGCGGCCGCGCTCGGATGCGCGCTCGTGGTGTGCTGGCGGCTGTACCGGGCCAACCAGACGCTTCGCCACGAGTCGGTCATCGACCCGTTGACCGGTGTGCTGCACTACGGGAAGCTCCAGGAGATCCTGCACACCGAGTTGGAGCGGGCGAAGCGGTTCGACCGGCCGCTGTCGGTGCTGATGGTGGACCTCGACCTGTTCCGCGAGGTGAACAGCCAGTACGGGCACCAGCGGGGGAGCGCGGTCCTGCGCGAGTTCGCCCAGCGGGTCCGGTCCTCCATCCGCGGCGTCGACACGCTTGCGCGGTTCGGTGGCGACGAGTTCGTCGTGGTGCTTCCCGAGACCGGGGAGCACGGTGTCCCGCCGGTGGCCGACCGGATCTGCCAGGTCGTCCGGGAGAAACCGTTCGCCGGAGACGGCACCGAGCTGCCGGTACAGCTGTCGGTATCGATCGGCGCGGCGCTATACGGCCGGCATGGCGTCACCGTAAGCCAGCTCTTGCGCTCCGCCGACGAAGCGCTGTACCTGGCCAAGCAGGCCGGTCGGGACGGCTGGGCAATGGCCAGGGCGCCAGTCCCGATGCTCAGCTGGATCGAAACCCCCAACCCAAGCGAGCCCGCCGCCGCGAGCGAGCCCGCCGCCGCGAGCGACCTTCCCAACGGGAGCGGGCCCGCTACCCCGAGGGAGCCCGCCGCCGCGAGCGATCTTCCCAACGGGAGCGGGCCCGCTACCCCGAGGGAGCCCGCCGCCGCGAGCGACCTTCCCAACGGGAGCGGGCCCGCTACCCCGAGGGAGCCCGCCGCCGCGAGCGATCTCCCCAACGGGAGCGAGCCCCGAACGACAATGGGGCCTCACACCGTGAGCGAGGCCGCTACCGGGAGCGAAGCTTCTCGCGTGGTCGAGCCTCCTACCGCGATCGAGCGGTAGGCACCGACCTGGGGATAGCCCGCCGAGCGGCCGTATCTGCCCAGTAGGGTTCGGCTGTGGGCTCGATAACCAAGGCCGTGATCACTGCGGCTGGCCACGGCACCCGGTTCCTTCCGGCCACCAAGGCGACCCCGAAGGAGATGCTGCCGGTTGTCGACAAGCCTGCGATCCAATACGTGGTCGAGGAGGCGGCGGCGGCCGGGCTGAGCGACGTATTGCTGATCACGTCCCGAACCAAGCGGTCGATCGAGGATCACTTCGATCGAGCCCCCGAGCTGGAGGCGGTGCTCGCCGAGAAGGGCAACGAGGCAAAGCTGGCACTGGTCAGGGCCGCGAGTGACCTGGCCACAGTACATTCGGTCCGCCAGCACGAGATGCTCGGTCTGGGTCACGCCGTGCTGTGCGCCGAGCAGCACGTCGGCCATCAGCCGTTCGCCGTACTGCTCGGCGACGATCTGATCGATCCCCGCAACCCGCTGCTACCTCGCATGATCGACGTGCGGCGTCGGTACGGCGGCAGTGTGGTCACGCTGATGGAGGTCGAGCCCGCGCAAATAAAGCTGTATGGCGCCGCAACGGTCGAACCGACCGGCGAGGACGGTGTGTTCAAGGTGACCGACCTGGTCGAGAAGCCAGAGTCCGATCCGCCGAGCAACTTCGCCGTGATCGGTCGGTATGTGCTCGATCCGGCGATCTTCGAAGCGCTGCATAGTACGCCACCGGGGCGGGGTGGCGAGATCCAGCTCACGGATGCGATCCGCTTGCTGGCGCTGCGAGAGGCGGATCGCGGCGGCCCGGTGCATGGGGTGGTGTTCAGCGGTCGCCGCTACGACGTCGGCGACCGTGCCGACTATCTGCGAACCATCGTCAAGCTGGCCTGCGAGCGCGAGGACCTGGGTCCGGACTTCCGGGCCTGGCTGGAGTACTTCGTGGCCAAGGAGATGCGCGGAAACGGATCAACGCCCGGGGAGAAGGGGTCGAGGGAGGGCGATGCGATCAGTTGACGAGCACATGGCCGAGGTGCTGGCCGGGATCGGACCGATCGCTGCGTTTCATCAGCAGCTGATCGATGCCCATGGGTGCCTGCTCGACGAGGACGTGACGGCGCCGGTCGACCTGCCGTCGTTCGACAACTCGGCAATGGACGGCTACGCGGTTCGGGCCGCCGACGTCGAGGGAGCGACCGAGCTCCAGGGGGTCATGCTTCCAGTCGTCGGCGACATCGCGGCCGGCGACCTGACCGAATGGATGCTTGAGCCCGGGACGACCGCGCGGATCATGACCGGTGCCCCGATACCGGGTGGCGCTGACTCGGTGGTACCGGTGGAGTGGACCGACGGCGGGGTGTCTGAGGTCGAGATCAGACGGGTGCCAGAGATTGGCCAGCACATTCGCAGGCAGGGCGACGATGTCAACGTCGGCGAGACGGTGCTCCGGCATGGCACCTGGCTGGGCCCGACCCAGATTGGGTTGCTGGCCGCGATCGGGCAGGGCCGGGTCTCGGTCCGTCCTCGCCCGCGGGTAGTGGTGATCTCGACCGGCAGCGAGCTGATCGAGCCAGGCAGCCACCTGGAGTCTGGGCAGGTATTCGACGCGAACAGCTACATGCTGACCGCGGCCGCGGTGGACGCCGGCGCCATCGCCTACCGGGTCGGAATCATCGGGGACGATGCGTTCGAGCTGAAGGAGCGCATCGAGGATCAACTGATCCGCGCCGACTTGATCATCACTAGTGGCGGGGTGAGCAAGGGAGCGTACGACCTGGTCAAGCAGGTGCTGGCGGAGCTCGGCAACGTGTCGTTCCATGAGGTCGCGATGCAGCCGGGCAAGCCACAGGGGTACGGGCAAATCGGGCCGGATCGCACACCGGTGTTCGCACTTCCGGGCAATCCGGTCAGCGCGTACGTCTCGTTCGAGGTCTTCGTGCGCCCGCTTATCCGGCGGATGCTTTCGCTGGAGCCGCTCTACCGGCCGACTGTCACCGCTACTTGCACCCAGCCGCTGACCTCGTCGGCCGGGATCAGGCAGTACGCCCGCGGGCTGCTCAGCTTCGACGGTGACGACCCCGACTCCGCGCTCGAGGGGATCGGCGCGAATGGCGCAGGGGAGTCCGGCGACGACAAGCCGGTGGGTTCGGTGACTCCGGTGGGCGGGCACGGCTCGCACCTATTGGGCGATCTGGCCCAGGCCAACGCCCTGATCGTCATACCGGAGTGGACCACCTCGGTGCACGTTGGCGACACCGTCCAGGTCATGGTGCTCGAGCGCCGGACCGGGCCGTGACCGAGCAGCCGTGGCTGACTCACGTCGACGAGTCCGGCGCGGCCCGGATGGTCGACGTCACCGCGAAGGACGTCACGGTCCGGACCGCGACCGCGACCGGCCGGGTCCTCGTGGCGCGCTCGGTGGTGGATCTGCTGCGCGCGGGCGCTGTGCCCAAGGGCGACGTGCTCGCGGTGGCGCGGATCGCCGGCATTCAGGGGGCGAAGCGGACACCCGACCTGGTACCGCTGTGCCATCCGATCGCGGTGCACGGGGTGGCGGTCGAGCTGTCGGTAGCCGACGACGCGGTCATGATCTCGGCGACCGTGCGTACGGCGGACCGTACCGGGGTGGAGATGGAGGCGCTGACCGCGGTGACCGTGGCAGCGCTGACCGTGGTCGACATGGTCAAGGCGGTCGACCCAGCCGCCGTGATCAGCGACGTTCGGGTGGAGGAGAAGACCGGCGGTAAGTCCGGGCACTGGCAACGCTCTGCAGGCGGGCAAGCCGATGAACGGTGATGACGGGACCACGCCGCTCCGGCGAGCGCTTGTGGTGACCGTGTCCAACCGCGCTTGGGCCGGTGTATATGCCGATCGCGGCGGTCCGCTGATCGTCGACGGATTGCGGGAGCTCGGGTTCGCGGTGGATGGGCCGATCGTGGTCCAGGACGGCGACCCGGTCGAGGACGCGCTGCGTAACGGCGTCGGGTCCGGGTACGCCGTGATCGTGACGACCGGCGGAACCGGGTTGACTCCGCTCGATCTGACTCCGGAGATGACCCGCCGAGTCATCGACCGCGAGGTGCCCGGTATCGCCGAGGCGATCCGGGCGGCCGGCGGTGTCGCGGTTCCGGCCGCCGCGCTGTCCCGTGCCATCGCCGGAGTAGCCGGGCAAACTCTGGTTGTGAACCTGCCAGGTTCGACCGGCGGTGTGCGCGACGGGCTGGCCGTGCTGCGGCCCATCGTCACGCACGCGGTAGACCAGATCCATGGAGGCGACCACTGATCGTGGCGTTGGTCGGGGCGACGGGATGGCCGGCGAAGCTGTCCGAGGGTCGAGTGCGGTTGCGCCCGATCCAGGTCCGTGACGCCGAGGCGTGGTACGAGCTGCGCGCCCGCAATCACGCCTGGCTGTCGTCGTGGGAGGCAACCACGCCGGGTGGCTCGAGTCAGCAACTGACGTTCAAGCAGATGGTGCGCCGGTTGCGGCGGGAGGCGCGGGCTGGGCGGGTGCTTCCGTTCGCAGTGCTGTACGAGGGCAAGCTGGTCGGCCAGCTGACCGTCGCGAACATCATCTGGGGTTCGGTCTGCAGCGCCAGCATGGGGTACTGGGTGGATCAGCGGCACGCG
Source organism: Actinomycetes bacterium (assembly GCA_035263265.1). GTDB lineage: Bacteria > Actinomycetota > Actinomycetes > JAKEEW01 > JAKEEW01 > DATAFN01. The sequence goes on along the minus strand of DATFRM010000143.1, from coordinate 2,120 downwards.
GGCCGCGGGATCATCCCGACCGCGGTCGCCCTGGCCGCCGATCATTGCTTCAAGGTGGTAGGGCTGCACCGGATGGAGGTCGCGATCCGGCCGGAGAACCACGCCAGCCTGCGGGTCGTGGAGAAATTGGGCTTCCGGTCGGAAGGGTTGCGCCCGAAGTACCTGCACATCGATGGCGAGTGGCGGGACCACCTGCTGTTCGCGCTGAACGCCGACGAGGTACCCGAGGGTTTGCTGGCGCGCTGGAAGGCGACCCGGATGGTGCCGCCGTAGGCGCTGTGCCTTTCACTGTGGTCACACAGATAACTCGCGACACACTGGTGCGGTCAAAGCCTCAATACCAGGTTGAGGGCTGACCTCGGCCTACCTTCGGTATGTGGGTTCGGGTTTGATCTATGCGGTGATCGTCGCGGCGTGGGCTGTGATCCTGGTCCCGCGTTGGCTGGCCCGCCACGATGAGCGTGCCCCAATGATCATCGAACGCCGGCCGGAGGAGGTCGCGCAGGCGGTCGAGGACCGCGCGGCCTCCATCGGCCGGGTGCTTGGTCGCCGCGCTCGAGCGCAGCTGCCGAACCCACGTCCGGTGCCGCACCGCACCCCTCGTCGGCGCCCACCGCAGGCGGCCGGGGTGCGGCCGTCGGCGTCGGCCCGGCGGGATCCGGCCGCTCGGACCCGATCCGGTCGCCCGGCGTCGTCGCCGGTCAGAGCCGGCTCGAGGATCCAAGTCCGCCGCCGGCGGATGCTCGTCCTGCTTGGCGCGACCTCGGTGGCGCTCGGCCTGGCTGCCGGCTTTGCGCGGGTTCCGATGTGGGCGGCAGGATTGGGGCTTGCCGCCCTGATCGGGTATGTCGGCCGGCTCCGCATCGAAGTCAAGCGCGCCCGTCGCCGGGACCGGCGGCGCCAACTGCTGGCCCGGCAGGCCGCCGCCCGCCGGCACGCGGTGCGGGCAGCACGCCGGCGCTTCCCAACTCGCCGCCGGCCCGAGCCCCCAAGCCGGCCGGTGCTGGTCAACCCCGACGGCACCTGGAACCCGATTCCGCTTCCGCTTCCGACCTACATCACCGCACCCGTCGTCGAGCGGCCAGCCGCGCGGGTCATCGACGTCAGCGCTACCGGCCTGGCCTGGACCTCGGGCGGATTCCGGTCCGAGCCGATCCAGCCCGAACCCGCCGGGTCCGAGCTCACCGAGCCCGGCGCGGACAACCAGGACCTTCCGCGCGACGAGCGTGAAGCCGTCAGCGGCTAGCGACGTCCGCTCACCGGCTCGGTGCCCATGATCGATTCCGTGTGGTCCGTGCCCGGCTGGTACCATCGTTCGCGATCTGGGGCTGTAGCGCAGTCCGGTAGCGCACCTCGTTCGCATCGAGGGGGTCAGGGGTTCGAATCCCCTCAGCTCCACCCACGTCAGCGACCATCCGCAGCCGTCAGAGGCCGTCACCGCCGGCACCTGTGCACCAGCCGGTGCAGGAGCCGGTGCAGCAGTAGCTACGCCGCCAACGACTCACCCAGTCGGCGAAGCGCTTCCCGCGTCGCACTGGACGGGACCTCGCTGTAGACCCCCATCGTCACGGCGATCTGGCTGTGCCGGAGGATCTGCATTGCAACCCTCGGATGGACATCAAGCGCCACCAAAAGCGACGCGCCATCCCGGTGCGCGATGCCGGCGGGGCGTCGGCGATGCTGTGGGCGTGGAGTACGTGTCTAGGGTGCCCGGTCCGCCGCTGGACGGGCTGATCGACGACCTCTATTACCTGGAGGGTGCGCCGCCGTACTCACGGTTGATGCTGCCGGCGGCGCCCGCGCCATTGCTCATCGTCAACCTCGGGGAGCCGTTTCTCATCCGCGCAGGCACCGACATAGACGCCGTGGAGTACGCCGACGGCTGCGCGGTCACCACGCCCACGCGTGCGTGGGAGTTCAGCTACCCAACCCCGACCCGGTCCGTGGGCGTCCACTTCAGGCCGTGGGGCCTGGCACCGTTCCTTCCGATGCCCGCGGCCGAGTTGTGCGACCGACCTGCGACGGTGGAGCAGATCTGGGGCCAGCCCGCTATCGCTGGATTGCGACACCGACTGACCTTGGCGGACGCACCGCACGAAATGCTGATGTTGCTCGAGGAG
>DATFRM010000142.1:0-7055 GCA_035263265.1 Actinomycetes bacterium | reverse complement strand
GTACCAGGACCTGGTCGCGACGCTCAAGGCGGAGCGGCGGGAGTACATGAAGCAGCATTCGGGCATCGCACCCGGCGTGGTCGAGGCGCTGGCGTAGGGCCACGAGGGCGCCGCTCGCAGAGCGGAAGCGTCGTCGATGCTCGACAGGGGTCGGGGATCCACGTCACCGTCGCGGATCCCGACCCTGTCGAGATCGACGACGCTTCCGCTCTGCGAGGGGCGCCCTGGTGGCCCTACGCCAGCGCCTCGACCACGCCGGGTGCGAGGCCCGAATGCTGCTTCATGTACTCCCGTCGCTCCGCCTTGAGCGTCGCGACCAGGTCCTGGTACTCGTCGACCCGGTCCTGGCGCTGGTACAACCGGCGCGGCGCGAGCAGCTCGGGGTCGTCGAAGCCGGGCACGGACGAGGCGACCAGGTAGCCGAAGTCCGGGTCGGTCTCCCACTCGATGGTGCCTTCGGCGATCGCTTTCACGATGGCCGACGTGTGCGGGATCTTCACCTTCTTCGACCGCTCGTCGTCGTCGCCGCCACCAACCCGGCCGGTGTTCAGCACGAACACCTCGAATTCGTAGTCCATCGAGTCGATCATCTCGCCGAGCCGGTTGCCCTGCTCGTAGTCGTGACCCATGAAGAACGGGTTCGTGCCGGGCACCCGTAGGAACTTGCCCGCCTCGGCCTTGCCGCCGGCCGAGGTGCCCTTGGTCTCGCCGAGCATGTAGTACGCGATGGCCTGCTCCTTGCTGGCCATCTTCGCGACCGCTGGAATGATCGATTCGTTCCGGTTGAGGATCAGCAGCACGTCGGCCTTGCCCAGCTTGCGTGGGTCGAAGTGCGGGATCTCGGCCAAGCCGAACGTGCCCCGGCCGTTTGCGGTGTACGAGTCGTCGTAGAAGTCCACCTTGCCCTCGGCCGACACCGCGACGTTCTCCAGCCAGCCGGCCGGTCGGGTCAGCGCGCCGTAGATGGTCGGCTCGTAGGCCGGGTCGAGGCCGAAGGTCTTCGCGAAGCAGCCGTTCTCGGTCGCGTACGCGTCCCCACCCGGGACCAGTGCGACGATGTCGTCCTGCACCGGCAGCGAGTCGTTCTGCCGGGTGAACGTGGTCGTCGTCTTCCCGGTGCCGGACAGCCCGACGATCAGCACGACCTTCGCGCCGCCGTCGACCGGGATCACCTTGGCACCCGCGTGCATGGCAAGGGCGCCCTGCTGGTAGGCCCACTCCATCCACATCCGCAGGCCGCCCATCTTGGACTCGCCGAAGTAGTCGATGTTGAAAACCCTGGTGACCCAGTTGTCCAGGTCGATGGTGACCAGACGGCCCTCCGGGTAGTCGCCCGGTGCCGGGCAGTTGGGGGTATAGACGACGGTGAGCGCGTCCTCCTCCCGCCAGTGCGCGTCCTTCGGGTAGTACAGCTGAGTCTGCATGCCGGGGATGTTCGAGTTCGAGCGCTCGATGAACACCCGAGCCGGCCGGCGCAGTGGCGAGTTCTCCGGGCCGATGTACCCCTCGATCACCACCATGTCCTGACTGGCGATGTAGTCCGCGTGCGCGGCGGCGACGTGTTCGTACTCCGAGCGAGGCATTGTCTGCTTGGTCGTACGGGACGGGTCGTCGGTCACGATGAAAGTCGAGCCCGCCGACCGGGCGGTTACCCGAGCCTTGACGTTGTAGTTGCCGAACTCGGTGACCTGCGCATTCGACATCTCGGCGACGAAGCCTTTGAGCTCATCCTGGGTCGGGTTGGCAAGCACCGACTTGGCGCCTGGAAGCTCGATCGCCACGGGGCGGTCCTTTCGATCACGGGGTTGTCGGCTCCACGCCAAGTACCGGCGCGGGTCGTGGCCGGAGCATACCCACTACTCCAGAATGTGAGACGCCGGGAGTGGCCCAATGATCCCCGGCTGTCCTGTTCGACCACGACGTACGAGGGCACCCGTCACGGCGGTTAGGGTGATCGGATATGGGACTGCGCGACCTGCTCTATGGGCTCTACGAACGCCGACTCGCCGCATCCCTCTCGCCCGATCGGGTTCCGCGCCATGTCGGAGTGATCATCGACGGCAACCGGCGCTGGGCCCGCCTGGCCGGCAAGCCGTTGCAGCGCGGATACCGGCAGGGCGCTGCGAAGTACCACGAGGTCGTTGCGTGGTGCGACCAGGCCGGCGTCGAGGTGGTCACGCTCTGGCTGCTGTCCACCGACAACCTGCACCGGCCCAAGGAGCAGCTCGAACCGCTGCTGCGGATCATCGAAGACATGGTGCGCGATCTTGCTGCCAGCGAGCGCTGGCGGGTCCATCCAGTGGGTGCGCCCGACCTACTCCCACCGGAGACCGCGCGGGTGATCAAGGAGGCCGACGCGGCCACCGCGCACCGTACCGGCATGCTGATCAACGTCGCGGTCGGCTATGGCGGCCGGCAGGAGATTGCCGACGCGGTCCGCTCGCTGCTCCATGACCACGCAAGTCGGGGCACGTCCATCGAGCAGCTGGCCGAGATCCTGGACGTCGAACATATCGCCAAGCACCTCTACACCAAGGGTCAACCCGATCCCGATCTGGTGATCAGAACGTCCGGCGAACAGCGGCTGTCCGGCTTCCTGCTGTGGCAGTCCGCGCACACCGAGCTGTACTTCTGCGAGGCGTACGGCCCCGACTTCCGCCGGGTCGACTTCCTCCGGGCGTTGCGCGCCTACGCGGCTCGGAACCGCCGGTTCGGCGCCTAGGGCGGCGCGGCCGGCGGCCGCGGGTCCGAGCGTCGAATCCCACCTAGTGTCGGTTCGTGCCTTCCGTGTGAGCGGCCGCCGGTACGGGTACCGTCGCACTAAGGCAGCGGCATCCGATCCGCGGCCCCGAGAGGCCATCAGTGGCGAACAGCGAACGCCGCCGTCCGTCCGAAGGGCGGCGAACCTACGTCCTAGACACCAGCGTTCTGCTCGCCGATCCCAGCGCGATCCTGCGCTTCGACGAGCACGAAGTGGTCCTCCCGGTCATCGTCATCAGTGAGCTGGAAGCCAAGCGGCACCACCCCGAGCTTGGCTACTTCGCGCGCGCGGCGCTCCGGCTGCTCGACGACTTCCGGGTGCGGCACGGCCAGCTGGATGCCCCCATCGCCATCGGCGATTCGGGCGGCACCCTGCACGTCGAGCTGAACCACACCGATCCCGCGGTATTGCCGCCGGGTTTCCGGCTTGCCGACAACGACGCCCGCATCCTTGCGGTCGCCCGGCACCTGGCTGCCGACGGCAAGCAGGTCGTCTTGGTCTCCAAGGACCTGCCGCTTCGGGTGAAGGCGTCCGCGGTCGGACTGACTGCCGAGGAGTATCGGGCGGAGACGGTCGTCGAGTCCGGCTGGACCGGGATGGCCGATCTCGCGGTCGGCTCCGACGTGCTCGATCGGCTGTACGGCGGTGAGCACATCGAGCTGGACCTGGCCCGGCAGTTGCCCTGCCACACCGGGCTGGTGCTGTCCTCGGATCGCGGGCACGGGCTCGGCCGGGTCAGTCCCGATAAGAAGGTGCAGCTGGTCCGCGGGGATCGGGAGGCATTCGGGATACGCGGGCGCAGCGCGGAGCAGCGGGTCGCCGTCGACCTGCTGCTCGACCCCGACGTGGGCATCGTCTCGCTCGGCGGCCGGGCCGGCACCGGCAAGTCCGCGCTCGCGCTGTGCGCCGGGCTCGAGGCCGTGCTGGAACGGCGCCAGCACCGCAAGGTCATGGTGTTCCGTCCGCTATACGCGGTCGGTGGCCAGGATCTCGGCTACCTACCCGGCACCGAGTCGGAGAAGATGGCGCCCTGGGCGCAGGCGGTGTTCGACACGCTCGGCGCGGTGGTGGCCAGGGACGTGCTGGACGAGGTCCTCGACCGCAACATGCTCGAAGTGTTGCCGCTGACCCACATCCGCGGCCGGTCGCTGCACGACGCGTTCGTGATCGTCGACGAGGCGCAGTCGCTTGAGCGCAACGTGCTGCTGACCGTGCTTTCCCGGATCGGCGCCGGCTCCCGGGTGGTCCTGACCCACGATGTGGGACAGCGTGACAACCTGCGCGTAGGCCGCTATGACGGGGTCGTCGCCGTGGTCGAGAAGCTCAAGGGTCACCCGCTGTTCGCACACATCACGTTGACCAGATCCGAGCGGTCACCGATCGCCGCGCTGGTCACCGAGATGCTGGAGGAACTGCCGATCTAAGCGCCGCCCGCGCCCCGGCCGTTACGGGTTACGGGTGGGTCATGGACAGCACGTCGAGCGCCGAATCCAGCTCCGCGGCGGTGAGCTTGCCCAGCTCGATATACCCGCGCTCCTGCACGACCTGCTTGATCGTCTTACGTTCGGCGAGTGCCTGCTTGGCGACCTTGGCCGCCTCCTCGTAGCCGATGTATTTGTTCAGCGGGGTGACGATCGACGGCGACGACTCGGCGAACTCGGCACACCGCTCCACGTCGGCGACGATCCCGGCCACGCACTTGTCGGCGAACAGTCGCGACATGTTGGCCAGCAGCCGGATCGACTCCAGCACGTTGCGCGCCAGCATCGGCAGCATGACGTTGAGCTCGAAGTTGCCGGCGGCGCCGCCGAACGCGATGGCCGCGTCGTTGCCGATCACCTGAGCGCACACCATGCACAGCGCTTCAGGGACGACCGGGTTGACCTTTCCCGGCATGATCGAGGATCCCGGCTGCAGATCGGGCAGGTAGATCTCGGTGAGCCCGGTGCGCGGCCCCGATCCCATCCAGCGGATGTCGTTGCTGATCTTGTACAGCGAAACCGCGATCGTCCGCAGCTGACCGGACAGCTCCACCAGCCCGTCTCGGGCGCCTTGGGCTTCGAAGTGATTGCGGGCCTCGGTCAGCGGCAGCCCGGTGGCCAAGGCAACCTCATGAATCACCTGTGCGGAGAACCCGGGCGGGGTGTTGATACCGGTGCCGACCGCCGTTCCGCCCAGCGGCAGCTCGGCGACCCGGGGCAGGCTGGCCTGCAATCGCTCGATCCCGTAGCGGACCGCGGCCGCGTAGCCCCCGAACTCTTGCCCCAGCGTCACCGGGGTCGCGTCCATGAGGTGGGTGCGGCCGGACTTGACGACCTGGGCCCACTCGGCGGCCTTCGCCTCGAGTGTGGTCGCCAGGTAGTCGAGCGCGGGGATCAGTTCCCGCAGGATCGCGCTTGTCGCCGCAATGTGGATCGACGACGGGAACACATCGTTGGACGACTGGCTCGCGTTGACATGGTCGTTCGGGTGCACCGGCCGGCCGAGCTTCTCTGCGGCCAGGGACGCGATGACCTCGTTCGCGTTCATGTTCGACGAGGTGCCCGAGCCGGTCTGGAACACGTCGATCGGGAATTGCGCATCCCAGCGGCCGTGAGCGACTTCTTCGGCCGCCTCGATGATCGCGTCGGCCAGCTCCTTGTCGAGGATGCCCAGCTCCGCGTTCACCTTGGCGGCCGCGGCCTTGATCCGAGCCAGCGCTTCGATGTGCGAGCGCTCCAGCGTCGCGCCAGAGACCGGGAAGTTCTCCACCGCACGCTGAGTTTGGGCGCGCCACTTCGCGTGCGCGGGCACCCGTACCTCGCCCATGGAGTCGTGCTCGATGCGGAAGTCCTGCTCGGTCATGGAATCCACTCCATCGTGTGCCGCGCGTACGGATCACGTCACAGCCTAGGTCCAGCCTAGGCAGTGCCGTCGCAGGACTAGTCGATCAGCCGCTTGCGCATCCAGCGGACCGCCAGCCACCACATCAGCGTCGCGAAGACGATCAGTGCACCGACGTGGTAGAGGTCGATCAGCGGCTCGAAACCGAACGCGGCAGCCCGAACCAGCTCCACACAGTGGTAGAGCGGGTTGAACTGGGCCAGCAGCAGAGCCCAGTCCGGTAGGTCGTCGAGCGGGAAGAACGTGCCGGCGACCAGAAACAACGGTGTAATCACCGCCGAGATGATGTAGTTGAAGCTGTCGATCGATGGCACTACCGCCGAGGCCCAGATGCCGAACAGCGCGAAGCCGAGCCCGGTCAGGAACCCGATCAGCGGCACTGTCACCATGCCCGGGCTCGGGTCGAGCCCGAACGCGATGGCCACCAGCAGTGGCGCACATCCGTACACCCCGGCCTTGGCCGCGTGCCAGGTGGCTTCCCCGGTCACCACCTCGTGCACGTCGACCGGGGTGGCCAGCAGCGCGGTGTAGGTCTGCTGGTAGATCCGGCGCACGAAGGTGACGAACATGCCGGCGAACACCGAGGTGAACAGGACCGCGGTGGCGACCACGCCAGTGCCGAGGAACTCGATGTACGGCCTGCCGTCGACGACCGAGACCAGCGTGCCGAACCCCACGCCGAACGCGAGCAGGTAGATCGTCGGCTCGACCACGGAGGAGAACGTTGTCGAGGCCCAGTACCGCTTGAACAGCGCGAGCTCGCGAGTCCACACCGCGGCCAGGCACTGCGGCTCGAACCAGCGCAGCCGCACCCATCGCTCGGTGAGGCCGGGCTTGAGGCGCTCGGTTACCACACTCATTCGACTGTCTCCCCGGTGAGTACGACGAACACGTCCTCGAGGTTGCTCGGCCGGGGGGAGCCCGGCCCGAGCTGCACGGCTACCGCATCGGGCAGCTCCTCGGCGCGCAGCACAGTGACCGCCGGACCGCTGCGGCGCGTGCGCAACCCGGCCGCGGCCACGATCGCCTCCACCTCGACAAGCCGGTCGGGCGCGCCGTAGTACTCGATCGCCTCCTTGCCGGCGTGCTCGTCGAGCAGCGAGCGGGGTGTGCCCTGCGCGATGATCTGACCGTGCGACATGATCGCCACATCATCGGCGAGCCGCTCGGCCTCCTCGATGTAGTGCGTGGACATGAGCACGGTCACTCCGTCGCTGCGCAGCGCGTCGATCAGTGCCCAGAGCTCCTGACGTACCTGCGGGTCGAGCCCGACGGTCGGCTCGTCGAGCAGGACCAGGCGCGGGTCGTGCACGAGCCCGCGGGCGATGAGGAGCCGGCGTCGCATGCCGCCGGACAGCTTCTCGGCCTTCGTGTCGGCGCGGTCGGTGAGCTGCGCCATCCGTAGCGCGCG
>DATFRM010000141.1:0-12206 GCA_035263265.1 Actinomycetes bacterium | reverse complement strand
AGCCCGCGAACCGCGCTGTCATGCAGGCCGACGGGAACCTGGTCGCCCGCGCTACCGATGGACGGGTCTGCTGGGCCAGTAACACCGCCGGCAATCCCGGCGCCCAGCTGGTGCTTCAGGACGACGGCAACCTCGTCATTTACGCAAACGGCGGCGGGTCGCTGTGGTCCTCCAAGACCGTTCAATGGTTCGGCCCAGTCACGGTGCCGGACTTCCTGCCGTCAACCCGCGCGCCCCGGTTCGCCAACGGCCCATGGCCACAGGGTACCCAGCTGTCGATCTCGGTAGCCGGGCTGCCGTCGGCGAAAATCAACGCCACTCGGATGGGGTTGTGCGGCGGCATGTCCTTCCTCACCCGCGACATCGTCGAAAGCGGCACGCCGCAGTTGCGCGGCACCCAGGCCGACCGGATCCCGGTTGCGCTGGCCCAGCACATACTTGGCCGGCTCTTGGACAGCTTCAGCGGCCCGGCGATCGTGGCCCGCTGGCTGGCGCTCACCAGTGCCTCTGATGAGGACACCGTGGTGCGGGGCGACGGCGTCTTCCACCAGACCAGCAAGGAACTGCCGCGCATCATCGGCGACGTGACCGCCGGCCGGCTCTGCCCGATCGGTCTGGTCCTGACCCAGTCCTACGCGCCGTGGGCGGTGTTCCAGAACCACGTGGTGGTGGTCTGGGGATACGAGCAGCACGGCGACACTCTCACGCTGCGCACCTACGACTGCAATCGGCCGCGCCGAGATGACATCACCATCAAGCTGGACATCGGCTCGCCGACCACCGTGAAGCCGATCACTACGAACGGCACGGACATGGACTCCGCCAGCGGCCGTATTCGCGGGTTCTTCCGCCTGCCCTACCGCCGCAAGAGCCCGGCGGCCGCGTACATCGACGACGCCACGGTGACGCTTGCCGCGGAGCCGGCCGCGCGGATGGCACCGGGCGCCCGGGTGGCCGTGCGGCTGGTTGCCGCGAACACCGGATCTACGACCTGGACCCGTCAACCGGCCTATCAGCTCGGCAGCCAGGCCCCACCGGACAACGCCACCTGGGGTGTGAATCGGACCGCCGTTTCGGGCAACGTCGACCCGGGTCAGAACGCCACGTTCACCCTTAGTGTCACCGCGCCCGCGAATGCTGGCAGTTACGACTTCGGCTGGCGGATGCGAGCCGCCGACGGGAAGTGGTTCGGCACTGCCAGCTCCACGCTGCCGATCACGGTCAGCCCCGACTAGCCGATGTCGCAGGTGGAGCTACACCGACGTCGGATAGTCGCCTATTAATACGGAGAGGCCGTTTCGATAATCGGAGACCGGCCGCTGTGGTGGCACGATGTGCGTTGATCTGTGGTGGGGAAGGTTGGCGGGTGTCTGAGGCGCAGCCGGAAAGTGGGTCGACTGTTCGCCGAATTCTGCTCGGCACCCAGTTGAAGCGGCTACGCGAGGCGGCCGGCGTGTCGCGCCGGACGGCCGGACACAAGATCCGCGCCTCTGAGTCGAAGATGAGCCGGCTGGAGCTGGGCCGGGTCGGTTTCAAAGAGCGGGACGTCGTCGACCTGCTCACGCTGTACGGCGTCGACGATGATCTCGAGCGAGACACCCTGCTGTCGCTGGCCCGGGAAGCCAACACGCCCGGCTGGTGGCACGCGTACTCGGACGTGTTGCCGTCGTGGTTCCAGGTGTACGTGGGGCTGGAGGGTGCGGCCACGCTGATCCGTACCTACGAGGTGCAATTCGTTCCCGGGTTGTTGCAGACCGAGGAGTATGCGCGGGCGGTGTCCCGCAGTGGTCGAGCGGGCGAGCCGGACGAAGAGGAGATGCGGCGGGTTGCCGTTCGGATGAACCGGCAGCGGCTGTTGACCCGTCCGGATCCGCCCCGCCTGTGGGCAATCATCGATGAGGCAGTGCTACGCCGTCCGATCGGTGGGTCAGCGGTGATGCGGGCGCAGATCGAGTATCTGATCGACGCCGGGAGACAACCGAACATCACGATCCAAGTGATGCCGTTTCGCTTCGGCGGGCACGCGGGGGAGAGCGGGCCGTTCTCGATCCTGCGATTCGCCGAGCCTGATCTGCCCGACGTGGTCTACATCGAGCAGCTGACCAGCGCGCTGTACCTGGACAAGCGCGAGGACGTCGACCAGTACCTGGACACCATGGAACGGTTGAGCGTGCAGAGCGTTCCCCCCGACCGCACCACCGGTTTTCTCAGGCGAATCCTTCAAGAAACCTGAACCGCAACGGCTCGACGATCGGGGTTCAGCGGGCCTTTGGCCGGCTACCGGCGCGGCGTCCGCGCGAACAGCCCCTGCGCGACCAGGTGCGCGGCGTCCGGGTCGTCGGCCCGGCAGATGAACTCCAGTTCCGGAGGTGCGCCGGCATGTGACCCGGGATGTAGCCAAGCCCACCACAAGGCGTCGTTGTCGTGCCGGTCCGGGACGCAAGCCAGGTCCAGTAGCTCACCGGACTCGTTCAGCCGCAGCAGCGGCGTGTCGGCCAGGTAGACCGTGGACACACCGAGCCTGGCCAGGCCAGCGCGCATGCCGGCCACCGCGCCGCGCGCACACCACGCGTTGCGGTCCCGCCGGGCCGCAAGGATCTGCGCTCTACCAGCCCGAATGGTGTCAGCTCCGGTGTTCATCGCCACCACCCCCACTGCGCCTATGGGATCCGGCGCTCGGTCAAAGGCCCGACAGCAGGGGGAAGATGCGCCGAGATGCGCGCACGCTGCATGTGCGTTAGCATGCCCACCGTCGCGTGCAGATGCAAGCCCAGATGCACATGCAGATACTCTGCACGTCGGCCGTCTACCAGGAGGGCCTCATGTCCCGCATCCCCAACGGCACGTCAGCAAGCGAGCTGCCAGTAGTTCGGTGGCAGAAGAGTCTTCGCAGCAATTCCCAGGGCAACTGCGTCGAGCTGGCACGGCTCGACCACGGTGACGTCGCCGTCCGCAACTCCCGCGATCCGAAGGGGCCGGCGCTGATCTACACCCGCGCTGAGATGGTGGCTTTCATCGAGGGCGCCAAGGACGGCGACTTCGACCACCTGATCGGCTGACAGCCCGTTCGTGGGCTGACCGCGTGTTAGGCGCGCGCGGTCAGCCCACCGTCGAGATACGGGCGGACGAGGCTGAGGATCTTGTTGTGGGTCTCCGGGTCTGCCGCGATCACCAGTCCCCGCCCGGTATGGAGGGGGTCACCGGCCAAGTCGCTGATGGTGCAACCCACCGCCTCACACAACGCGATCCCGGCGGCGAAGTGGAGGTTGTCGCGAAAGTACCCATCCGAGACATATGCCGCCCTGCGCCCGGCAGCCACCCAGGCAACGGCCAGGCTCGAGGAGATGACCCGCGGACTGAACCTGGCCCGAAGCCTCGGGTCGCTAACCAACTGACCTCCCACAAACGGCCGGTCGATGGGTCCGGTGCAGTTGATGTCGATCAGGTTGGACGATGCGGTCGGAATGAGCAGCTCATCTGTGTCATGTAGGCGGAGAAACGACCCCGCGCCGTCGGTCCAGAACACCTCCTTGCTAGTCGGATCCGCGGCAGCGGCCACTCGGACGTCCCCGCGCTCGCTCAGCGCAACGTTCACGACGGCCAAAGGTGTCGTGGCGGCGAAGTTCAGGGTTCCGCAGAGAGGGTCGACCAGCCACCGTCTCGGCGCCTCGGCATCGCCAGTGTGGCCGAATTCCTCCCCAGTTCGGGCGTCGTCCGGGCGGTGTCGAGACAGAACGGCCGCAATGGCCTGCTCGGCGTCGAGGTCGGTTTGTGTCGCGAAGTCGGTGGCGCTCTTCTGGTAGCGCGCAGGCTTGCGCCCGTAGTCGCGGGCCACCACATCTGCGCCGGCTTCCGCGGCCACCACCGCGACCGCCGCATCGGAAAGCTCCACGGACGGAGGCTACCGAGGTCTGCTCACTTCGGAGGAAGCCCTGCCGATCCGTCACACAGAAGCCTCATCACCGGCCGGCTGGGGAACGTGCGAGCAACTTCGGCGAAACCCGCGGCAGCGAACATGGCCACGGTCCCGGTGTATATGGAAGACCCGCCCACTCGGGCAGCCCGCAAGGCGGCCACATCGACGGGATGGCCCTCTACAGCCGTCGCGCCGTGTGCACGGGCGAACTCGACAGCGGCCTTCAGTAGTGCTGATCCGACACCGGAACGGCGGTGGCGGGGGTCAACTGCGAAGCACGTTACCCACCAGGCGCCCGGATCGTCCGTGAGCACTTTTGCCAACGCCCTGTTGCCGGTCACGCCAGGAAAGCCAGAACGGGGTCCGACTCTGGTCCATCCGACCGGATGATTCCCGTCATAGGCGATCAGACCCGGCGGTACCGCGGCATGGGTGATCTCCTGCTGCAGTGCGTCGCGGTTGTCCGGCACCGATCCCGACACCGAGGATTCGTGAGTTCTCGAGCGCAGGAACAGCTGGCACCAGCACCATGACGGATCCTCACCCCGCCGACCGAACACTGTGGCGAGGTCGTTCCACCGATCTGCGGTCGCCGGCTCCACCCGTACGGACATAGCGCGATCCTACGGTCGGGCGTTCGGCGCGGTAGCCGACCCCGACGAGCACCGAGAACGTGCACGCTCATGCACCGAAGGTGTACGTCGCCGGTGGTAGGCCGTCGTGGTCCCAGCCTCCGGGGGCGGTATCGGTAGCGCCTCCCACCGTGCGACGACGCCGGCGTCGCGCGATGTTGGACTTGAGGCATGACGACGTTGCACTATCGCAAGCCGCCGTGGTGGCTCAGGTACATCGGTAATCGCTTCTCTCCCCGCAACGCGAAGTTGGTCGCCCGGCTGTCGGTGCCGGGCCGCACGACCGGGCAGTGGCGGACCACGCCGGTCGTGGTCCTCGATCACGACGGCGGGCGGTACCTCGTCGCGCCGGGTGGGCAGACCGAGTGGGCGCGCAACCTGCGTGCCGCGGGCCGGGGTCGCCTGATCCGCGGCGATCGGGTCGAGGAGTTCGTCGCTGAGGAACTCCAGCCGCGCGACCGGCCACCGGTACTCGCGGCCTACCTGGACCGCTACGGCCGGATGCCGACAGTCAAGGCCGGCTTTCGCGCCTTCCCGGATCCGGCGGACCATCCGACGTTCCGTCTCAATCCGGGCAGCACCGCAGGCACCTAGCGAGCAGGCCGCGGCCGCGGTTCTGCTGCTGCGTTGGGCCGAAGTCGTAGTGGGATGAGCGCTGGGAGAACGTCGGCGGCATCGGCAATCGCGCGTAGGCTGGATCGGCCGAAGCGGCGCAAGGCCCGTCAGCTGTCGCACGTCGGCGCCGGAGCGTGCGGTGCCGTCGCGGGCGTGGGGGTGTGGTGGCCATGCGCTCGGTGCGTTTCCCATCCCGTGACCCGGTTCGGACGAGGGAGCACGAGCATGCGGGCGATGATCGTCAAGGAGTTCCGGGAGCTGATCCGGGACCGGCGGACCGTGGGCATGCTTGTTTTCCTGCCGCTGCTTCTGCTGATCATCTTCGGGTACGCGGCGAACTTCTACGTCGACTCCGTCAAGACCGCGGTGGTCGGGCCGCAGGCAGAGCAGGTCGCCAACCAGCTGCCGGGCTTCTTCGACGTCACCACCACCGAGCCGTCGGGCACCAGGTCCGACGCCGAGCAGTTGCTGCAGGACAACAAGGTCGACGTCGCGATCGTGACCGGTCAGAACCCACCCTTGGCGTTGGTCGACGGCTCCAACCTGTTCGCCGCACAGTCGGCGGTCAGCGTGCTGAACCGGGCCGGGGACCAGGTCAAGGTCGAGATCCTCTACAACCCCGACTTGAAGACATCATGGGTGATGGTGCCCGCCATCATCGGCCTGATCCTGACGTTCATCGGCACCATCATCACCAGCATCGGCCTGGTCCGCGAACGCGAGGCCGGCACGCTGGAGCAGCTTGCGGTGATGCCGATCAAGCCCAGCTCGGTCATCCTCGGCAAAATCACGCCCTACTTCCTGATCGCAGCGCTGGACATGACCATCGTCACCGTGCTCGGCATCCTGCTGTTCGACGTGCCGTTCAACGGCAACGTGTTCGCGTTCGCCCTCGGCGCGGCGCTGTTCTTGTTCGTAGTGCTCGGCATCGGGGTGTTCATCTCCACGATCTCTCACACCTCGGGGCAGGCCATCCAGAGCGCCTTCTTCGTGCTGATGCCGCAGATCCTGCTCTCGGGGATGATCTTCCCGCTGGACGCGATGGCTGCCGGGGTGCGCTGGATCGGCTACTTGCTGCCGCTCACCTACTTCACCATCATCTCCCAGGGAGTCATGCTGCGCGGCGCCTCGATCTCGTCGATGTGGTATGCCTACGCGATCCTGCTGGTCATGGCCGTGGTCGTGTTCGTCGGCGCCACGCTGCGGTTCCGACGCGACCTCGTGCCCGGCGGGAGGTCCCGCGGACGCACCGGCGCCAGGCCCGTCCAATCGCCGCGCAGCCCGACACCGCTCGCTCAGGCAGGATCCGCTCAGGTACCGGCCGCCCAGTCGACTGCTTCTGCTGCCACGCCAGCCGCGCGAGCCACCACCCCCGACACGGGCGAGTCACCGGATGGTGGCACGACCGAGGGCGGTGCCCAGTGACGTTCGGGGTCGACTCGTTGAGCGTCCGGTTCGGGGACGTGCTCGCCCTTGACAACGTCACTGTGGCGGTCGAGCCGGGCGCGGTCGTCGCGGTGGTGGGGGGCGATGGCGCCGGGAAGACCACGCTGCTACGCACCCTGGTGCGCGAGATCCAACCCACTGCCGGCGAGGTCAGCGCTCCGGCCAAGGCCGACATCGGGTTCCTCCCGGCCTCCTCCGGCAGCTGGGCAGCCCTCACGGTCACCCAGAACCTCGACTTCGTCGGCGGCGTGTTCGGCCTGACTGGCGATGACCTCGCCCGGCGCCGCGACTCGCTGCTGACCGGTGCGGGCCTGGCCAAGGCCCGCGACCGGCTCGCCTCGCAGCTCTCGGGCGGGATGCGCCGCAAGCTCGGATTCTGCCTGGCGATCGTTGCCCAACCCGCGCTGCTGGTGCTCGACGAGCCCAGCACCGGCGTGGACCCGGTCAGCCGCGTCGATCTGTGGCGACTGATCTCCGAAGCGGCAGCCGCCGGCACCGCGGTCATCATGTCCACCACCTACCTCGACGAGGCCGAACGCGCCGCGCACCTAGTCGTCCTCGACGAAGGCCAAGTGCTCGTCCAAGGCCCCTACGACACCGTGCGGGCCGGGTTCCGTGGCGTCATCACCCAAGGAACCGACCCGGTTCGGACCCAGTGGTCCTGGCGTCGCGGCCGGCACCGCCGTGAGTACTGGCCGGACACCGACCAGCCCGCCCATCTCGACGTCGTCGAACCGGACCTGGAAGACATCGTGATCGCGCTCTCCTTGGTCCGCCGCTCCACCGTGAGAGCGGCGTCATGAGCCCCGCGGTCATCCAGGCTCACGGCGTGACCCGGAAGTTCGGGTCGCTCACCGCAGTCGACGCCGTCTCCATCCAGGTTGCCCCGGGCGAGGTCGTAGGGCTCCTGGGCGCGAATGGCGCCGGGAAGACGACGCTCATCCGGATGCTGCTCGGCCTGCTCGACACCACCGCCGGACAGGTCGAGGTCCTAGGCGGTCCGCCCGACCGAGCCCACCGCCGTCGCCTCGGCTATGTGCCACAGAACCTCGGCCTCTATCGGGACCTGACCGTCACCGAGAACCTCGAGTTCATCGCAGTCAGCTACGGTGCCACCCCGCCGTCGCTTCCCGATGACCTTGCCCGGTACGCCCGCACCCCGGTCAGCGCCGTGCCCCTGGGCGCACAGCGCCGGACCGCGTTCCTCGCCGCCGTGGCCCACAACCCCGAGGCCCTTCTGCTCGACGAGCCCACCTCCGGCGTCGACGTCCTCTCCGGCGCCGCCTTGTGGGACACCATCCGCGCCCAGTCCGACCGAGGCGTCGGTGCACTCGTCACCACCCACAACATGCAAGAAGCCCAGCAGTGCGACCGGCTGCTGCTCATGTCTAACGGCCGGCTCGTCGCCCAAGGCAGCGAAGCCGACATCATCGGAACCACCACCGCCCTCGCCGTCTACTCCGACGACTGGACCACCGCCTTCGCCGCCCTCAACGCCGCCGGCGTCCCGGTCATCCTCGATGGACGCGCCGTCCGTGTCGCCGACACCGACCCGACAGAACTGGACAAGATCCTCAACGCTGCAGGCATCGCCGCCACCACCGTTCCGGTCCCGGCCACCATCGAGGAACGAATGCTCGTCCTAGCCCGGGTACCCAATGCCGCCTGAGCGCGGCAGAACTCGAGGGGTCCACCTCCACAGCCGCCCCGCCGGTGGCCGGCCAGGACTCAAGTCTTGCGCACCACCCGTTCGCCCTCACCTGGCTTCCAGATGGTGATCACCAGCTGATTACCGTCAAGCTCGATGGCGGAAGCGCCAGTGAGATCGGCGACGTAGAAGGGATCGAACTGCTGCCCCCGCAGGTCGAATCCGGTTTCGTCGAACAGATCGTTGGTGAATCGCCCGTGCAGGCCAGTGTCCTGCACGTTCACTGCGTTCCCCCACAGCTTGGCGTCGCCGTCGCTTACGTAGGTATCGACCGTGGCCGTGTGCAGACAGAAGCGCGGATCGCGCCCAAGATCCCGGAACTTGGTGGTGTTGGGCATACCGATGAGCACTAGCCGACCCTCGAAGATTCGGGGCTCCATGGGGCTGATCCGGGGATAGCCATCGGACCGAAGCGTGGCCAGCAGGCAGAGATTGCCCGTGGCAGCGAGCCGGCGAACGAAGATCTCGGCGATTCGCGGGGCTTGTTCGGCGAATTCGTGCCAGGCAATCATCGACGAGGATGCTACTTGGGTGACGGGCCATGATGACGATTGGCGACGTAGCCGATCCGAGGGGACGGGCACATGATCGAGACAACGACCGAACTGCCGACGGGCGTGCTCGGCTTCGAGATCAAAGGCGACATCCACGCCGACGACTATCGCAACGTGCTCCTCCCGGCGGTCGAGGCCGCCCTCCAGCACGGCGAAAAGCTGCGCATCGTGCTTGTGTTCGAGCGCTTCGATGGGATGTCGGGCGGCGCGTTGTGGCAGGACATGAGGATGGGCTTCAGTCACCTGGGCGATTGGAAACGCATCGCCCTCGTTACCGACATTGATTGGATGATCCGCATGGCGGCGCTGTTCGGCTGGATGACACCGGGCGAGCTCAAGCATTTCCCGCTTGCCGAACGCGACGCCGCAATCGCGTGGGCGGCCGCGGGCGACTAGTCGCGGCGACTCCAATGAAGCGGCGCTACACCTGATCTCGCAGCTGTTGCCGGCGTTCGTCCTCCATCCGCTGGATGCGCATACCCTCGCGCCCGGTGCGGGTCAGGAAGAAGACGCCGATCGCGAAGCAGAGCCACAGCACACCGAGGCTCACAATGAGTGCCGAGATTCCGATCATCGTCTCCATGGCCGTCCTCCCTTCCTCAGCCCATCAACGTACTGGGCGCCGGGGGGCAAGGCGAGACTGCGTGCCTCGGTCGGCTATGCCGAGGGATGGTCGAGGACCAGGCCATCCGGAAACACGAGTGCTACTGCGGCTAGTCGGCTGGAGACGCCAAGCCGTTCGAAGATGTTCTCGAGGTGCTTTCGGACGGTGCCCGGGGCCAGAAACAGTTCGGCGGCGATCTCGCGGTTGGATAGGCCGCGCGCGACAAGCGCGATTAGCTCCCGCTGCCGGGGAGTCAGTGCGCCGGCTCGATCCGGAGAGCGTCGGCTGCGCCGGTATAGCTCGTTGAGATGGGGCCGCACTAGCGACAGCAGGGCGCGGTTCTTCTGGCTGAAGTCGGATCCGCTGGTGCGGGCTAGCACCAATCGCGGGCTGTGCCCGGGCCCTCCGGTCAGCGGAACCATGAGCGAGCGGATGACACCGGTCGCGCGCAGGCAGTCGACGAAGAGTGGCTCACCGCGCCACTGGCGCAAGGAGTAGTAGTCCGACAGGAGCCTGACCCGGCGCCGATCCGGATCGCCCTCCGGTGAGCTGCAGTACCGGCAGCTCCAGTACAGGCCCATGAATACCTGCTCGCTGCCGGGCGGATCCACGTCGTACGGATAGTCCTCGCTGGCGTGCCAGGTCCACCGATGCGAGTCGAAGTCGTTGAAGTAGACGAAGTCCGCGGCCACCAGCTGACTGACCGCCTCGAGGATGGTTCGCGGCAACCCTCGCTCGCGTGCGGCCGGCTGATCCAGGTGGACGATGTCCAGCGCAGCGCGCAGGTCGCGCTGGCGCAGTGACTCGCCCATCGACTCCCCGGTCCCCGCCCCCTGGTCGTCGGGCGATTTACGACGAAATACGTATGGCTGTCCGGCAGCCTACCCGGGATGTTTGCGGCTGTGACGTGGGACGGGGGCTGATGGCATGCCTCCGCCGACACCCATCGAGTCGTAGGGAGAACCATGAAGTACGGAAGGTCGCTGACGGTCCTGCTAGGCGGGGTAGCCGTGGCCGCGACGCTCGGGCTCCTGGCTACGCAGGCCCAGGCGACACCACCCATCGGGACCACCGGTCCCATCCTCACCTCGGGAAGCATCGAGGAGCGTATCAAGATCAAGACACGACGGGACGTGAACTCCGAAGTCACGTTCCAGAAGGTGACCATCGCTCCCGGTGGCAACACCGGATGGCACAGCCACGGCGCGGAGGTAATCGCGGTCGTCGCGACGGGAACTCTAACCCTGACCGAGGAGGACTGCTCGGTGCGCACGTTGCCAGCCGGCACCGGCTTTACCGAGAACCCGGGCCGTGTCCACGAGGGCCGCAACCTCGGCTCGGTCCCGGTCGAGGTGTACGTGACCTACGTGGCGCTACCCGCTTCCGACCTGCGTATCGATGCTGCGGACCCGTGTTGATCTAGGGAGCTCACACTAGCTCTGGGCGTCGAGCCGCTCGGGGACCGGATCCATGGATCCGGTCCCCGATGCTCGAGGCCGCCGACGTGGCTAGGACTTGGACGGAGCGATGTTCTGGTTCATCCGGAATACGTTCTCCGGGTCCATCCGGTCCTTGAGGGCGACCAGTCGCCGGTACTTGGCCTCCCCGTAGGCCTGCCGCACCCGGTCCGGACCCTCGTCCATGAGGAAGTTGACGTACACGCCGAACTGGTGGGGCTCGAGCGCATTGAACAATCCCCGCACCCACGCCGACTCTTCATCGCCGCGGTTCTCGTCGGGCAACCAGACCCCGTTGATATTGATGTTGAAAGCGGCTGCCCGATGCGAATAGGCGGTCTCGTCTTCGCCGACCCGAGCGACTGCGCCGCCGAGCTGGAACAGAATGCAATACGACCGTGGCGACCGCATCCGTAGCGCGTGCTCGGTGATGATGTCGATCGTGTCATCGCCGAGGTCGCCGAGGTCCGTGGATTTCCAGTAGTAGTGCCAGCCGGGCGGCACGGCCTTGTCGTTCGCGCCCTGATTCGCGACGTACGGCTTGGGTCCGACGAGATCGAACAGCGGCCGGCCGAAACCGCGCAGCGGAGCCAGCACTCGCTGCCCGTCGGCCGGGTCACCGGCCCAGACCGAGCTGATCTGCAGCACCTTCCGGCCGTGGAACTCCGCCGGGAAAACGGGGAACGGGGGCAGCGTCCGATACTGGGTGATCGTCGTGAGCTGGTCTGGCGCCGTGCGGCAAAACTCCCGGTAGAGCCGCATGACTTCGGTGGCATCCTCCATCGGCCACACCACCGGTCCGGCGAGGACGATCGGGCCGACTTCGTGCAGCCGGTACTGGAAGCTCGTCACGATGCCGAAGTTGCCGCCCCCGCCGCGCAGCCCCCAGAGCAGCTCCGGATCCTCATGGTCGCTCGCTCGCACGAGTGAGCCGTCCGCGGCGATCACGTCGGCGGCGATCAGGTTGTCGGCGGTCGTGCCGTACGCCCGCATCAGCCAGCCGATCCCGCCGCCGAGGGTCAGTCCGGCGACGCCGGTATGAGTGACGATCCCGCCGGTGGTGGCGAGGCCGGCTGCTTGCGTGGCCTGGTCGAAGTCCCCCCAGAGCGCGCCGGGCTCGGCGAGTGCGGTCCGCGACACTGGATCCACACGCACGCTCCGGAGCAGCGACAGATCGATCACAATCCCCCCGTCGTTCACCGCATGCCCCGCCACACCGTGCGCACCGCCCCGGACCGAGACCAACAGATCCTGTTCCCGGGCATACCGGAGCG
>DATFRM010000140.1:0-7253 GCA_035263265.1 Actinomycetes bacterium | reverse complement strand
CAGTGACGTATGGGTCAAGCTGGCGCGCTGCTGCACCCCGGTGCCCGGCGACAACATCCTCGGCTTCGTGACCCGTGGCAACGGCGTATCCGTGCATCGCAGCGACTGTGCCAACATCGCCGCGCTGTCCGGTGAGTCCGGACGCATGATCGAGGTGGAGTGGGCGCCAACCGCACAGTCGGTGTTCCTGGTCGCGATCCAGGTAGAGGCACTGGACCGCTCCCGGCTGCTCTCCGACATCACCCGGGTGCTCTCGGACGCGCATTTGAACATCCTGTCCGCGTCGGTCACGACGAACCGGGACCGGGTCGCGATCAGCCGATTCACATTCGAGATGGGCGACCCGAAGCATCTCGGCCACATCCTGCGCGCGGTGCGGGGCGTGGAGGGCGTGTTCGACGTCTACCGGATTACCGGGGTGCAGACTCCGCATCAGAACGGCGGCTGACCCGCCACGTCACCCGGTGGCCGCCAGCTGCAGATGGCCGAGCTTGTCCGGGTTGACCATCGAGTGCACCGTCTGGAGCCGGCCGTCCACGACGTCCAGCGCCAGCACCCCAATCACCTGACCGTCCGAGGTGGAGACCAGCGCGCCGGGCTGCCCGTTTACCTCGGCGGGCCGCAGCACGAGGTTTCGCCGCTTGGCCTGGCGCATCAGCCCGAACAGGAACCGGCCGACCCGCCGCCGGCCGCGGACCGGCGTCTTGACCGCCTGACCCTTGCCGCCACCGTCGCCGTACATGACCACATCGGTCGCGAGCAGCTCGACCAGCCCGTCCAGATCGCCGCGGTCACAGGCCGCAAAGAACTTCTCCGCCAGCTCGGTCCGGCGCTGCCGGGATGCCTCGAACCGCGGGCGCCGATCGGCGACGCGCCGGCGGGCCCGGCTGGCCAGCTGGCGGCAGTTGCTCTCGGTCTTCTCGACGATCTCGGCGATCTCCGAGTAGTCGAACCCGAACACGTCGTGCAGCAAAAACACCGCGCGCTCGACCGGAGTCAGCGTCTCCAGCAGCACGAGGAACGCCAGCGACAGCGAGTCGGTGCGCGCCGTCCGCTCACCCGGGTTCGCGGCTAGGTCCGCGGTCGGATCGCGATCGCCGAGCAGCGGCTCGGGCAGCCAGGTGCCGATGTAGGTCTCCCGGCGCACCCGGGCCGAGCGGAGGTAATCGATGCTCAGCCGGGTTGCCACTGTGCACAGGTAGGACTTCGGCACGCCGACCCGCCGCCCGGCCCCGGTGGCTCGGTGGTAGCGCAGGAACGACTCCTGCACGATGTCCTCGGCCTCGCCGACGCTGCCGACCATCCGGTACGCCACTGAGAACAGCAGCGGCCGCAACTCGCGGTACTCCCGGTCGTCGCCCATCCCGACCAGCCTGTCACAGCGATCGCTGCTGCCTCGTCTCAGAGTCCGTAAACCTGTGCGAAGGAGCAGACGATGAAGATCTTCCTAGCGGGAGCCAGTGGCGTGCTGGGGCGGCAGCTTGTTCCGATGCTGGTCGACCGCGGGCACCAAGTGGTCGGGATGACTCGCTCGCCGGCCAAGAGCACAGTTATCCGCGAGCTCGGCGCCGAGCCCGTGCTGGCCGACGGCCTCGACGCGACCGCGATCGGGGCCGCGATGCGGGCAGCCGAGCCCGAGGTCGTCGTGCATCAGATGACCGCACTCGCCACGATCGACATGCGCCATGTCGACCGCAGCTTCGCGGCTACCAACAAGCTGCGCACGGTCGGCACGGACCTGCTGCTCGCCGCGGCCAGGGAGGTGGGCGCGCGCCGGCTCGTGGCGCAAAGCTTCGCCGGCTGGCCGTACGCGCGAAGCGGCGGACCGGTCAAGACCGAGGAGGACCCGCTCGATCCCAACCCACCGGACGGTTACCGGGAGACGCTGGACGCGATCAAGTACTTGGAGGCAACCGTAACCGGGTCGTCTGGACCGGATGGTGTGGTGCTGCGATATGGCGGGTTCTACGGACCCGACACCTCGGTCAGTGCGAACGGCGAGATCGTGCAAGCGGTGCGCAAGCGGCAGCTGCCCGTCATCGGTGGTGGCGGCGGCGTGTGGTCGTTCGTGCACATCCAGGACGCCGCCGCGGCCACCATCGCCGCGATCGAGCATTCCGAGCCCGGCCTGTACAACATCGTCGACGACGACCCGGCCCCGGTCTCGGCCTGGCTGCCCGCGCTAGCCGAGGCGGCCGGTGCGAAGCCGCCGATGCGGGTACCGGCCTGGATCGGACGGCTGCTGGCCGGACCGGCCGCCACGACGATGATGACCGAGGGTCGAGGAGCGTCCAACGCCAAAGCGCGCAAGGAACTCGACTGGGACCTGCGCTACCCCAGCTGGCGCCAAGGCTTCCGCTCGCTGTTCTCCTAGCGGCGCCGGCCCCGTCGGCCGACTAGCGGGTGAACTCGGCCAGCGTGCGTTCGGCCTCGGCCAGCCACTCGCGGCGGGCCGCGGCCGCCTCCTCGGCGGTCTCGGCCGCCCGGCTGTTCCCCGCCGCGCGCGCCTTCTCCGCCTCGGCGTCCAGCGCCTCGATCGACGCGCGCAACTGAGTGACGGTGGCCTCGGCCCGAGCCCGGGCCTCGGGGTTGGTTCGCCGCCACTCGGCTTCGGCGGTCTCGCGGACCGCCTGCTCGACCGACGCCAGCCGTCCCTCGATCTTGGCGCGAGACTCTCGTGGGACGTGCCCGATCGCCTCCCAGCGATCGTGGATCGAGCGTAGTGCCGCGCGGGCGCTGCGGTGATCGGTCACCGGGAGCAGCGCCTCGGCCTCGGCGACCAGCGCCTCCTTGCGGGTCAGGTTCTCGCGCAGACCCGCGTCGCGCTCGGCCAGGGCCTCGCTGCGGGCCCCGAAGAACTGCTCCTGGGCCGCCCGGAACTGGGCCCACAGCGCGTCCTCGACGTCCCGGCCGGCCCGCCCGGCTGCCTTCCACTCTGACATCAGGGAACGGAACTGAGCCGCTGTGCTGGCCCAATCGGTGGAGCCGGCCAACGACTCGGCCTCAGCGACGATCTTCTCCTTGCGGGTCCTGGCCTCCTCGCGCTCGACTTCGAGCGTGGCGAAGTGGGCCTTGCGGCGCTTGGAGAAGCTGGAGCGCGCTCGGGACAGCCGGTGCCACAGCTCGTCATCGGTCTTCCGGTCAATCCGGGGGGTGTTCTTCCACTCGGTGACCAGCACCCGCAGTCGCTCGGCCCCGACCCGCCAGTTCATCGACGCGGCGATCTCCTCGGCCTCGGCGACGATGCGCTCCTTGGTCGCCTTGGCTTCCTCCTGTGCCTGCGCCCTGGCCGCCCGGTACTCCACCCGGCGCGCCTCGACGAGTCCGGTCAGCCCGTCCACCCGGTGCAGCAGGCTGTCCAGGTCGCCGACGGCGGCGGCCCCGTCGATAGCGGACCTGACCCGCTCGATCGAGGCGGTGGCGTCCTTCGGGGACAGGTCGGTTTCGTTGATCCGATGCTCGAGCAGGTCGACCTCGAGCACTAACCCTTCGTACTTGCGCCGGTAGAAAGCCAGTGCGTCCTCCGGTGACCCGGCCTGCCAGGACCCGACCACCCGCTCGCCGGTCGCGGTCCTGACGTAGACCGTGCCGTCTTCATCGACGCGGCCCCACGGATCGCTGGTCACCTTCGCCTCCTGCGGCGTCATGGCCGAACGAACTCGGCCGTGTGTTCCCGGGTCGGCCACACTCGGCCGGCTGGCTACGCGGGAACTATCTCTACATCTTTGATGACGACCTTGGTCTTGGGCTGATCGTGGTTGGGCCCGGTCACCCCACCCTTAGCTACCTGCGACAAGATGTCCAGTCCCTTTGTGATCTGCCCGAACGGGGTGTAACTCGGGGGGAAGCCCGAGTCCGAGTACACCATGAAGAACTGGCTGCCATTGGTGTTGGGACCGGAGTTCGCCATAGCGACCACGCCCTTGGTGTAGACCGCGCCGCCCAGGTTCTCGTCGTTGAACTGGTAGCCGGGACCGCCGCTCCCGGTCGCCGACGGGTCACCGCACTGCAGCACGCCACCGGCCGCGCCGGTCAGCAACCGATGGCACTTGGTGTTGTCGAAGTAGTCGTTCTTAGCCAGGAACACGAACGAGTTGACCGTGCACGGCGCCTTCTTCTCGTCCAGCTTCATCGTGATGTCACCCTTGTTTGTGTGCACGATCGCCTGCACGGTGGGGAACTCCGGCGCGACCGGCGGTGGGGTGCCGACCGGCTTCACGTCCTGCCCGTTCCCCTCCGCGGAGCGGTAGTCGCACTGCCGGGGCGGCTGGGAGACGTCCTGGTTCGCGGCCGCGTCATTGGAGTCACCGCCGAACAGGCTGCCGAGGAAGATCGCCAGGCCGATCGCACCGAACACGCCAAGCATGACCAGGGCAACCCGAGTCCGTGTCTGGGTGCGGTGATGCTGCTTGGCGCGTCGCGCCTGCTGCCGCTCGTACTTCTGCCGTGCCAGCTCGCGCTGGCGCTTGTTGCCGCTCACCGGCAACCTCCTGCAAAACACGTTGACTTTGAATTCTGACCGGTGCGATCACAACCGGATGAGCACCGGCGGACCAGCGCCGCAGATGCGCGATCCGAGCCTTGTCCGGACATCTGCAGCGGTCAAAGTGTAGGCAGCTCACCCGGTAGGCTCGAATCGCGCCCCGGATCCGGGGTGGACAATCACGATCTGGGCAGTGAGGAGGACCCTGGGTGCTCGTCGTCGGCTTTCCCGCCGCCGCCTTCGACACGAACTGCTTCGTGATCGCCCCGGCGGCCGGCGAGGAGTGCGTGGTCGTCGACCCCGGCGTCGGCGTCGACGCGAACCTCGACGCCGTACTGCGCGAGCATCGGCTGCGCCCGGTCGCCGTTCTGCTGACCCACGGTCACCTCGACCACACGTTCTCGGTGACGCCGGTTTGCCAGGCGCGTGGGATTACCGCCTACATCCACGACGCGGACCGAGACTTGCTGGCCGACCCGGCCAAGGGGTTCGGGCCGGGTCTCCTCGAGCTGTTCGGCGGCCGGCTGACCTGGACCGAGCCGGCCGAGGTGGCACCGCTGGTGGATGGCGGCGTGATCGAGTTGGCCGGCCTGTCGATAACAGTGGATCACGCGCCCGGTCACACCCGCGGATCGGTGATGTTCCAGCTCCCCGGTTCTTCACCGGCCGAGCCGGTCACGTTGCTGTCCGGGGACGTGCTATTCGCCGGCTCCATCGGCCGCACCGACCTGCCCGGCGGTGACTACCCGACCATGCTGCGCAGCCTGGCCACCAAGGTCCTGCCGCTGGCCGACGACACGGTGGTCCTGCCCGGCCACGGTCCGGGCACGACGATCGGGCGGGAGCGCGCCGGCAATCCGTTCCTGCAGGAGGCGAAGCCGCACGCGGCTCCGGCTCGAGGACTCTGATGTGACTGACGGTTACCGGGCCCCGAAGGGCACCTACGACCTCCTCCCGCCGGACTCGCCGCTCGCGCTCCTGGTTCGCTCGGTGCTGATCGCCGCCGCAACGTCCGGCGGGTATGAGTACATCGAGACGCCGGTCTTCGAGGACACCGATCTGTTCGCTCGCGGCGTCGGCGAGTCGACCGACGTGGTTACCAAGGAGATGTACACGTTCGACGACCGTGGCGGCCGCTCGGTAACGCTGCGGCCGGAGGGGACCGCGCCCGTGGTTCGGGCGGTGCTCGAGCACGGGCTGGCGCGCGGCCAGCTCCCGGTCAAGCTGTACTACTCCGGGCCGTTCTTCCGTTACGAACGGCCCCAGGCCGGCCGCTACCGGCACTTCTGGCAGGTAGGCGCGGAGGCGGTGGGCACCGAGGATCCTGCGGTGGACGCCGAGCTCATCGTGCTGGCCGCCGACGCCTACCGGACCCTCGGCCTCAGCCGGGTCCAGCTGCTGCTCAACTCGTTGGGCTGCCGGGAGTGCCGCCCGGCCTACCGCGCCGCACTGCAGGACTACCTGCGCGGCGTCGATCTGGACCCGCAGACCAGGCGGCGGGTCGAGGAGAACCCGCTGCGGGTGCTGGACGACAAGCGGCCGCAGATACAGGCGCTGCTGGCCGACGCGCCACTGGTCACCGATCACTTGTGCGCGGCGTGCAAGGCGTTCCACGAGGAGGTACGGCGCCTGCTCACCGATGCCGGAATCGAGTTCACCGACGCACCGCGGCTGGTCCGGGGGCTGGACTACTACAGCCGCACGCTGTTCGAGTTCGTGCACGCCGGTCTCGGGGCGCAGAGCGCGATCGGCGGCGGTGGCCGCTACGACGGCCTGTCCGAGCTGATCGGTGGCCCCTCGCTGCCCGGAGTCGGCTGGGCGCTCGGGGTGGATCGCACCGCGCTGGCGATGCGCGCCGAGAACATCGCCCCACCAGCGCAGCACCGGGTCGCCGTCTTCGCCGTCCCGCTCGGCGAGGACGCCAGACGCACCGCGTTCTCGCTGGTGACCCAGCTCCGCCGGGACGGTGTCAGTGCCGACCTGGCCCACGGTCAGCGCGGGCTCAAGGGCGCGATGAAGGCCGCCGACCGGTCCGGTGCGCGGTACGCGCTGGTCATCGGTGAGCGCGACCTGGCCGCCGGGGTCGCCCAGCTGAAGGACCTGACCACCGGTGACCAGGAGCCGGTCGAGCTGGACCGGTTGGCAGCCACCGTGAAGGAGAAGTTGCAGTGATCCGTACCCAGGACGCCGGTTCGCTGCGCACGGCCGACGCCGGCCGGACCGTGACGCTGGCCGGTTGGGTAGCGCGCCGGCGCGATCACGGCGGAGTCGCGTTCATCGATCTGCGCGACGCATCCGGTCTGGTCCAGGTCGTGATCCGGGACGAGCAGGTGGCACACGGGCTGCGCGCCGAGTACTGCGTGCGGGTTGTTGGTGAGGTCGCCACTCGGCCGGCCGGCAACGAGAACCCGGCCATGGCCACCGGCGATATCGAGGTGGTGGCCGGCTCGGTCGAGGTGCTATCAGCGGCGGCGCCGCTGCCGTTCGCGGTCGAGGAGTACAGCCCGGGCGCGGTGAGCGAGGAGGTTCGGCTCCGGTATCGCTACCTCGACCTGCGCCGCACCGAGATGGCCCGCAACCTGCGGCTGCGGTCCCAGGTCACCCACGTGATCAGGGACGTGATGGAGCGCGCCGGGTTCGTCGATGTCGAGACCCCGTACCTGACCCGATCCACGCCGGAGGGCGCGCGAGACTTCCTGGTGCCGGTCCGGCTGCAGCCGGGGCATTGGTACGCGCTGCCGCAGTCGCCGCAGCTGTTCAAGCAGCTGCT
>DATFRM010000139.1:0-13041 GCA_035263265.1 Actinomycetes bacterium | reverse complement strand
CACGTGTTCTACCCGGTGTTTCCGCCCGATCGGCACGCCGCCGAGGTGCTGTCCTGGATCACGGCGAGCCCGGTCGGCGAGGCGACCTAACCGATCCGCAGCTCCGCCACGTAGCCGAGGTGGTCGGACGGCCACAGTCCGGACACCGTCCGGTTCTTGGGATCGTTCCCGGTCCGGTAGGCCTTCGCCGGCGTCACATCGCCCTTGAACAGGACCATGTCTACCCGGTGCTCGAGGGCGTCCGGCGGGTCGGTCAGGTCATCGCCGAGGCTCGACGTGAAGCCCGGGTCGCCCGGATGCACGATCGGCCAGGTGTCCACCATGCCGCCGGCCACAAGTGCGAAGTAGGCCAACCGGTTCGCCGGCCCCGGCAACTCGGGCCCGCTGTTCAGGTCGCCGGCCAGCACGACGGAATCCGGCGCGGCTGCGATGGGTCCGGCGAGCAGCTCCTGCGCTTGGGCTAGCCGCACCAGCGGGTGGAACGCCTCGAGGTGGGTGTCGATGAATCGGAACGCCTGGCCGTGCTTGGTCTGGACGTCGACCGACGTCCAGCCCCGCGTGCTGACGAACGTTGTGCCCGCGGCCGGGATCGGAATGGTGAGGTTGGTGGCGAAGTGCGCCGACTGCGGATTGCTCAATGCGAGCTTCGCGCCCTCCCGCACCAGGATCACATCGCGTTGAGTTAGTCGGGCATCGATGAAGTACGGCGCACCCACCGGCGCCTCGAGGTCGGCCTCGTTCTGGCTGACTACCACGTCGTAGTGTCTGCCTCGCGCGGCTAGCTCGGCCTGGAGCTGCGCCAGGAAGTCATAGACCACGTTGGTGGCCGGCGCCGGATCGCCGATCGACCCGGTGCGCCAGATCGCTGCCTCCTGCAAACCGATCAGATCCGGGTCGGTCTGGTCGATCTCGCGCGCCAGCGCCACGGCCCGCTCGTTGAAGTTGGTCTCCTGCACGTGCCGCCAGATCTCGGAGGTGGCGGCGAGGAAGTCGGGCAGCGACGGCGCTGTGATCGCCGGGGTGAGATCGGCACCCAGGTAGAGATTGCGGGTCATCACCGACACCTTGACCGCGCCGTTCCCGTCGCCGGCGGCGGCCGGCCCGGCGGATAACGCGGAGCCGACCAGTGCACCGATCGCGCACGCGGCGACAACTGCGAGGCGGGCCTTGCGCGACGACCACGTGCTCATCTGGAATCCACCCCTCTACGGCAGACGGCCCTACCGCAGACGGCGCTGCGGCAGACGGCCCGAACGCGGCGGATGCTAGTACATCCGGCCCCGCCGGCCAATATCATCGCTCGCCACCGGCACGTTTGCGCCGACGCAACCCGGACGCGACCAGCCGTTCGACCAGTTCCGGGGACGGCACCGGAATCGCGCCGGCGGCGATTGCGTCCGCCCGCCGTTCGGCCGGCAGGTCGTAGTGATCTCCGTCGAAGGCCCTGATCGGCAACCCGAGCCGGCCGGCGAACGCATGCAGCTCGTCGTACGAGACATCGCTGACAAGATGGCACCAGAGCCGGCCACGGCCGGGCCATACTGCGGGGTCGACGAGGACAGCCATAAATCACATGTTTGCGGGTAGCCGGATCGCTGGGTAGACAAGGCAGCAATGAACGACATGCCCAGACCCGAGGATCGTGTGCTGCTGGCCGCGCGAGCCGCGCTCTTGCGCGACTTGCAGGCGTCCGGCGCTGCCGATGCGACTTCGGTATCGATCGTCGAGGCGGCGGTCGCGGCCCGCCGCTGGTGGCTCGAGCAATGGCCGGCCGGCGCGCCCTATCTAGCCGGCCAGGTCGCCCAGGATGTGCAGGACGCGCTGCTGCCGGCGATCGGCCGATGGCCGCCGTGCCCGCTGCACGAGGACGATGCAGAGCCGCACGAGCTGCGCATCACCCCCGACTTGGGCCGCGATCCGCACTGGTTCTGCGAGGACCACGAGATCAGCTTGGCGCCGCTTGGTGCGCTCGAGGGCTGGGTCAGCCGGGTCCGCTAGCCGCAACGTCGGATCGCGTCCGGCCGACCTCCAGACACATTGGACCGCGTTACTCGACCACGTCGGGACTACTCGACCAGGTCGAGGATCCTCGACAGGTTGCCAGCGGGCCTTGTCCTGGCGGGCCCGGGGTTTCCCCCGCAACCTCAGCCGTACCTGCGCAACGACAACTAGCTCGATCACGCTCGCGTCTCTGGAGGTAGGGCGGCCGGAACCCTCGGCTGCACGTTAGCCCACCAGGAGCACCGATGAGCGATCCCGTGCGTGTCGCCGCAAGCTCGGTGGGGCCGGACGAGCTCGAACGGGGACATCCCAAGGCCCGGGACTGGGGCGGGACGATCAAGGAGTTCGACGCGTTCGTCAGGGCACGTACTCCCGCGTTCCTGCGGCTCGGCTATCTCCTCACCGGAGATCAGCACCTGGCCGAGGACCTCGTGCAGTCGGCCTTAGCCCGCACCCTTCTCGCCTGGCCTCGCCTGCGCACCAGCGCCGAGGCATACACCAGAACCACCATGTATCACCTGCAAGTGAGCTGGTGGCGCCGACGCAAGGTCGCCGAAACGTTCCCCGGCGAGCTGCCCGATGGTCCCGGCGTCGACAACACCGCCGGCGCCGTGTTCCGGATCAGCCTCGAACGGGCGCTGTCCCGGCTCACCCCGCGCCAGCGTGCGGTGCTGGTACTGCGCTACTTCGAAGACCGCAGCGAAGCGGAGGCCGCTGCGGTCCTGAACTGCTCGATTGGCACGGTCAAGAGCCAGACCGCGCGGGCGCTGTCCCGGCTGCGCACCGTCGCCCCCGAACTCGCCGAGCTCTATCGAGAGGCGCGCAAGCCATGACAGACATCGATGAAATCCTGCGCTACGGCCTCGACCGGGTCAGCAACCAAGCCCATCAGGTCGATCTGCACCGCCTGGTGCTCCAAACCTCGAGCACCTTGCGCCAACGGCGCACCGTAACGCGGACCGTAGCTGCCCTCGTCGGGGTGGCGCTTACCCTGTCGGCCGCCACATTGCTCTGGAACAACGTGGGCCGTGATGGCTCGACCACGCCCGTTGATGGCCCGACCGGACCAACCCCGACATCCAGCCCTGGCCCGGATGCTCACTGGTTGTCCGTCCAGGAGGTGGCTGAACTTACCGGCATCGATCAGTGGACCGACGTGTCCGACCAGCGGCCCAGGGCATCCGGGACCGGCCTAAGGGGTTGCGGGATCGGGGTAGGAAGCGAGATGGAACACCAGATCGTCGCCACGCTCGTCGATTCGGCCAGGGTCGTGGAAGCCTGGCCCGGCACGGGATCGGGCGAGGTCGTATATCGGGTCTATCGCTTCTACACTCCGCAGGCTGCGCTCGACGCCTTCGGCCCCCTCAACCACGAAATGCAGGGCTGCAGCCCTGAAAACGGGAAGGCGGCTGGCGGCCGGTCGTCCGATTCGGGCAGTACCGATGTGCGTTGGCGAGAAGCCGCAGAGTTCTCGGGCCGCTCCAACGGCACCTCGTCCCTGATCGTGTTGCGCGACACCTACCTTGCCCTCCTCAGCTGGAGCACAGCAGACCGCCAGCTGCGTTTCGACAGCCGGCCGGACCGGGCCGCAATCTTCGTCGATGAGCTCGTGGCCGAGACCGACCGGCACGAGGCGAGCAACCCGCGACCAGATTGGGCGTTGAGCTGGACCGGCGAACTCGGCCCCTATGGGTTGGGCGGAGTGCGGCTAGGCATCCCGCAGGCGGAGGCGATGGCCACCGGCGAGCTATTCCGCATCCCCGGCGGGGAGGACTGCGTCCTGGCCGAGTTCCGTGCCGACTATGCGTCGGTGCAGATTTCCCGCCGCCACGGCGTCGTAGCGATCGAGGGCGGTCCACGCGTGTTCACCCCACAGGGCCTACGCCGGGGCACCACCTTCGCCGAGTTCAAGCGGATGTACCCGAACTTCCGGGAGGAGGGGCCGGACCTGTTCAGTGCCCCCGTACCCGGCAATCCCGACGCACGCTACGTCGTCAACGTCAGCCGGCTGGAGGGAGAGCCACTCAAGATCTACAGCCTCATGATGATGAGCTGGCCGCGGGATACCTGCCTCGACTCGAGGTTTGAGGCGTACTAGTGGGTTCTTAGTACGGCAGCGGGGCGGCCCAGAGTGTCTGGGACCGCCCCGCCGATTGCGCGATAGGCGAAGAGAGCAGGGACTAGAAGTCCATGTCGCCGCCACCCGGCATGCCGGCTGGCGCCTTCTCCTTCTCGGGCTTGTCCGCGATGACCGCCTCGGTGGTGAGGAACAGTCCGGCGATCGATGCGGCGTTCTGCATCGCCGAGCGGGTGACCTTGGCCGGGTCGATGATGCCCGCCTTGATCATGTCCACGTACTCGCCGGTCGCCGCGTCCAGGCCGAAGCCCGGCTCCAGCGACTTGACCTTCTCCACCACAACGCCGCCCTCGAGGCCGGCGTTGACGGCGATCTGCTTCAACGGCGCCTCGACCGCGATGCGCACGATGTTCGCCCCGGTCGACTCGTCGCCGCTCAGGTCGAGCTTCTCGAACGCCTTGATCGATGCCTGCAGCAGGGCCACGCCACCACCGGCGACGATGCCCTCCTCCACGGCGGCCTTGGCGTTGCGGACCGCGTCTTCGATGCGGTGCTTGCGCTCCTTGAGCTCCACCTCGGTGGCCGCACCGGCCTTGATGACCGCGACGCCGCCGGCCAGCTTCGCCAGGCGCTCCTGCAGCTTCTCCCGGTCGTAGTCGGAGTCCGACTTCTCGATTTCGGCGCGGATCTGATTGACCCGACCGGAGATCTGGTCGGTGTCACCGGCGCCCTCGACGATAGTCGTCTCGTCCTTGGTGACGACGATCTTGCGGGCCCGGCCGAGCAGGTCGATGTTGGTGTTCTCCAGCTTGAGGCCGATCTCCTCGGAGATGACCTGGCCGCCGGCCAGAATCGCGATGTCCTGCAGCATCGCCTTGCGGCGGTCACCGAAGCCGGGCGCCTTCACCGCGACGGACTTGAACGTGCCGCGGATCTTGTTGACCACAAGGGTGGCCAGCGCCTCGCCCTCGACGTCCTCGGCGATGATCACCAGCGGACGGCCGCTCTGCATGACCTTCTCCAGCACCGGGAGCAGGTCCTTGACCGCGGAGATCTTCTGGTTCGCGATCAGGAGGTACGGGTCCTCCATCACCGCTTCCATGCGCTCCGGGTCGGTGACGAAGTACGGCGAGATGTATCCCTTGTCGAAGCGCATACCCTCGGTCAGCTCGAGCTCGAGACCGAACGTGTTGCTCTCCTCGACGGTGATGACACCTTCCTTACCGACCTTGTCCATTGCCTCGGCGATCATCTCGCCGATCGCTGGGTCGCCGGCGGAGATCGAGGCCGTGGACGCGATCTGCTCCTTGGTCTCGACATCCTTGGCGATGTTGGCAAGCTCCTCGCTCACCCGCTCGACGGCGGACTCGATACCGCGCTTGAGCGACATCGGGTTGGCGCCGGCCGCGACGTTGCGCAGGCCCTCGCGAACCAGAGCCTGGGCGAGCACGGTTGCCGTGGTCGTACCGTCGCCGGCTACGTCGTCGGTCTTCTTCGCGACCTCCTTGACGAGCTCGGCGCCGATCTTCTCGTAGGGGTCCTCGAGCTCGATCTCCTTGGCGATCGAGACACCGTCATTGGTAATGGTCGGCGCGCCCCACTTCTTCTCGAGGACGACGTTGCGGCCCTTCGGGCCGAGGGTGACCTTCACAGCGTCGGCAAGCTGGTTCATGCCGCGCTCGAGGCCACGCCGCGCGTCCTCATCGAACGCGATGATCTTGGCCATGTGGCAGTTCCTCCCGGAACGGGCTGGCAGTTGGACGGCTCCGACGCCCGCGACGGACGGTTCTCCCTGCGACGACCCTTTCCGCCGCAGGCCGAAACCTCGCCGGTCCGACCGAATTATCACTCTCGCTAGGAGAGTGCTAAGCACAATTCTTTAGCACTCTACCCACCCGAGTGCAAGCCGGACCCGGTTTCGTTCGCTTCCGGGCACCTGGTCCGGGCGAGTCGATCTCGGCCGGTTCGAGCCCCACGTAGCCGCGGCCATCGCGATCAACGCAGGGACTTACCTGGACGGGTACCGAAATCATCGGGTATCCGCGGTGCGGGCGGGGGTCGGCAAGGCAGGCATCCGGCGTTACCGTCTTCAGGCATGGGAGAAGTGCTCGGCACGGCCGAGTTGACGCTGGCGGCCGAGTTCGTAGCAGCTCACGGTGACGCGTTCGCGCGGGCCAGGGCCTACGCCCTGATCCCGAACAGCGCCGCCGACCTCGCCCCGGACTCGGTTTCCGAGGTGGTGGCCAGCGCGTGTGCCGACCAACAGCCAGATGGCGGGTTTCCGGCCACCTGGAGCGGCGGGCGGTCCTCGCTCGACGCGACCTGCTACCGGATCTCCCAGCTGGTGGACTTCCCCATCGAAGCTGCGACCCCGATCGACCAGGCGATCCGGTTCATCGCCACCAAACAGCGGCCGGACGGCCCGTTCGAGGAGGATGCCGCCTTCGGCGGTGCGACCCCGGCCTGGGCTCGGCCGTACGATCCGGCGGCCCGGATCTACATGACCGCGAACTGCGCACACTGGCTGGATCGGCTAGGCGGCCAGCCGAGGGCAGTCCGGCGCAGCGCGGCCTACCTGGCCACTGCGATCGGTCCGGATGGCCGGCTGCCGTCCTACCTGCACGCGCAGTGGCTCGCGGCGCCGGTGCTCCGGCATCGCGGGTACGCGGCGGAGACCGACCGGTTGCTGTGGGCGCTGGCCTACCGGGTGAACAGCCTCGGTCCGAGCGCCCTGGCCTGGCTGGCCGATGCCATCCCGGACGAGCCGATCGCCTCCGAGGCTCGGCTACGCCTGCTCGACGCCCAGCAGGCCGACGGCCGGTGGATCAGCGAGGATGGACCGGAGCACGACGTCGCAGCCACGCTCGCCGCGCTTCGAGCCCTCGCGCCGGCCCGGTAGCCCGCGCCTAGGAAACACCGACGCCCGGCTCGCACCAAGGTGCGGAGCCGGGCTGGCGCTTGCCGAGCTACCTGCGGATCAGATCAAAGGCACCGGGCTCAGACCGAGCGGACCGAACCGGCCTGCGGGCCCTTCGGTCCTGTCTCGATCTCGAACTCAACCCGCTGACCCTCGTCGAGGGTGCGGAAACCATCCATCTGAATCGCGGTGTAGTGCACGAACACGTCCGCGCCACCGTCGACCGCGATGAAGCCGTAGCCCTTCTCGGCGTTGAACCACTTGACGGTGCCCTGAGCCATACCTCACTCCTGGTGCTACTGCCTGCGATCGCGCGTAACTGTGCGATCGGAGGCGAGGGTATCGGTCCGCAGGTGTCCAGGCATAGAGCCGGAACCGCCATTTTTGCGATCACGCAACCGAGCCCGATACGGCTTGGTCGGTCGGTGATATGCCTGTTTACCGGCACAATGAGGGCGTGCGGTACCGGCTCCGCGAATTCGTGAACTGGATCAACGGATCGACCCTGCTCGGCATGGCCGCGGCCGGAGTCAGCCGGACCCGGCTTACCCGCGGTCCGAACGGGCTCTTCATCGGGCACGGTTATCGGCTGTCGGTGCCGCCGCGGCGAAACCGCGCTTTCACGCTGGGCAACGTCGTGTTGTGCCGATACACCGACGCCGAACTCGCGAACCATCCGACGCTGTTGGTGCACGAAGCAAGGCACGCCACCCAGTACGCCTGGTGCCTCGGCGTGGTCATGCTGCCGCTGTACTTCCTGGCGGCAGGCTGGTCCTGGGTACGGACCGGCGACTACGCGTCCCGCAACGTCTTCGAGCGCAGGGCAGGGCTGGCCGACGGCGGTTACACCGATCATCCGCTTCGCAGTGTCCAGCGGGCGCGGCGGCTGGCCCAGAGTCGAGCCACCCGCAGCGGCACAACCAAGGACAGCGGTCGCACGCGCCCCGACCGGTAGGCTCGCCGCCATGAGCGGACCAAGATCCGCCTCCGTGCTTCTCGCGTCCAACCGCGGACCGGTCAGCTTCTCGGCACTCGACGATGGTTCCCTGACCGTGCGCCGCGGCGGCGGCGGCCTGGTGTCCGGCCTGTCCGCGGTGGCCGACGAGGACGTGGTGTGGGTCTGCGCTGCGCTATCCGAGGCCGACCGCATCGCCGCTCGGAGCGCTCCCAACGGCCGACTCGACCGAGCTGGGTTCGATACCGGCGGTGCGATCGTGCACATGCTCGACATCGATCCGGGCACGTTCCACCGGGCCTACAACGCGATCGCGAACTCCACGCTGTGGTTCGTTCATCACATGCTGTACGACACTGCGCGGGCGCCCAACTTCGACCGCAGCTTCCGCCGGGAGTGGGCCTCGTACCAGAACTACAACCTCGCGTTCGCCCAGGCGCTGGCCCGCGATGCCGCCGAGGGCGCCCGGGTGGTCATCCAGGACTACCACCTGGCGCTGGCTCCCCGGATGCTCCGCGAGCTGCGGCCGGACCTGCGCATCGGGCACTTTTCCCACACGCCCTGGGCACCGGCGGATTACTTCCGGCTGCTGCCCGAGGACATCGCGGCCGAGTTACTGCGCGGGATCCTCGGTGCCGACCACGCCGGCTTTCTCACCGAGCGCTGGGCCGAGGCATTCGCGGAGTGTTGCGAGGCGGTGCTCGGCGCGCCGGTAGATCGGACCGGTCCGGTGACGGTACGCGCCGGCGACCACGCCACCCAGCTCGGCGTGCACGCCCTCGGCGTAGATCCCGAGTTCCTGACCAACCGCTCCGCGGCGCCGGACGTGGAGTCCCGGCGGGCCAGGCTGCGGGAGCTGATCGGAGATCGGGCGCTGATCTTACGCGTGGATCGGACCGAGCTGTCCAAGAACATCGTGCGCGGCCTGCAGTCCTACCGCGAGCTGCTGCGTGCCCATCCGGAGTGGCACGGCCGGGTAGTCCACGTGGCCTTCGCCTACCCGAGCCGACACGACCTGCCGGAGTACCGGGAGTACACCGCCGCCGTGCAGCGGGTGGCCAAGGAGATCGAGGACGAGTTCGGCACAGCCGACTGGCAGCCGCTGCTGCTCGAGGTGGAGGACGACTTCGCCCGGTCGCTGGCCGCCTATCGGCTGGCCGACGTGCTGCTGGTCAACCCGATCCGAGACGGCATGAACCTGGTCGCCAAGGAAGTGCCAGTGGTCTCCGAGCGCGGTTGCGTGCTCGTGCTGTCCCGGGAGGCCGGCGCCTATGCTGAGCTCGGCGAGTCGGCGATTGTGATCAACCCGTTCGACATCATCGACACCGCCGACGGTTTGCACCGAGGCCTGACCATGGATCCGGACGAGCGCGGCCGGCGCAGCGCGGCACTGGCCGCCGCGGCGACCGCTCTACCGCCGCAGCGGTGGTTTGCCGCCCAGCTCGACGAGCTTCGCTAGGCGACCGGAGCGACTAGGGCCAGTCGGAGCCGAGCACCAGGGTCAACGAGCTAGTGGACATGCCGTCCTCGGCCGCCTTGACCGCGGTGATGTCCGGGAACGACTCCTGGAGCAACTGGGCCGAGCCCTTCATGCCTTCGGGGTAGAAGACCGTCGTCTCCTGCAGTTCACCAGCGGCGTAGTTGCCCGGCTTGCCGGTCTCCCAGTCCTCCGCCTTGATCGCGTCGGTTGCGTCCGCGGCGAGCCCACTGCGGTCGGTGCTGTTGAGCACGATCACCGGTGCCTTCTCGGCCGGGGCCGGGCTTTGCTCACCGGACGGCTCATTGGAGGCACTCGGCTCGTTCGACGCCGACGCGTGGGACGCAGTGGTCGGCTTGTCGCTCTCGTTGCCGTTGAGGACGATGTACACCACAGCAACCAGCGCGAGTACGGCGAGCACCGCAAACAGCGAGCTTGCGATCACGCCGATCACGTCGCCACGGGTTCGTGGCGGCTCCCCCCCGCCGGTACCGGGATCTGCGCCACGCCGGCCGTAGCCGGTCTGGCCATACTCACCGCTACGGCTGTAGTCGCTGCGCGGGCGGTACTCGCCGCGCCGGTACGAGCGGTACTCGCGAGCGCCGTACTCGGCGGGCTGGCCGTACTCGCCGGCTTGCTCTGACTCGCCGGTTCGAGTGCCGTAGCTCGTGGAGTCCGCAGAACTACGTCCGTAACCGGTCTCCGCCCGCCGGCTGCCGTATCCGGACGTGCCGGCGCGACTGCCGTACTGGCTCGCGTCACCGCTACGGCCGTTGTAGTCCTGCTGACCCTCGTACTCCCCGCTGCTGCCGCTAGTGCCGCGGGTGTAGTCGTAGTCGCCGTACTGGTCCTGTCCAGACATTCCTGTGCCTGCCGTTCAGGCCTCGATACCGAGGCGACGAGCCGAACGTGCGCGCGCCCTTGCGGACCGGATCCGACGCAGTCGCTTGACCAGCATCGGATCGTAGGCGAGCGCCTCCGGGCGGTCGAGCAGCGCATTGAGTAGCTGGTAGTACCGCGTTGCGGACATCGCGAACTGCTCGCGTATGGCGTGCTCTTTCGCGCCAGCGTACTTCCACCACTGGCGTTCCAGCGCCAGCATCCGTTGATCTCGTTCGGAAAGGGCGTCCCCGTCGTTGTGGTCGGTAGCCGGGTGGGCATCGGAAGCGAGCGCGGCCGGGTCGACCGCGTTTCCGGCGTCCATTTCGCACTCCTTCTGTGACCCAATCTGGCGGAATGACCGAGACCGGGCACAATGCCGGTCCAAAGACATCAGCACGACACCATACGAGGCCCCGGAGGTCGGCGCCAGGTAGACGCCACGGTTGGCCGAAACGGGTTCGGCAAAATATCGGCGGTCTACATCGGGTTCGGTACCTCAGATCGGTCGTGGCCGAGGCCGCGCACGGCCAGAATGGAGCGCTATGAGCCGACCGGAGCGGACCCTCACGCTGACCAACGCCACGGTGCTGATCCCCGGCGGCGCGAAGCCCAAGCCCGGTTGGGTCCGGATTACCGGGGACCGGATCGTCGCGGTTGGCGGAGCCCGCAAGTCCCGAGCAGGTGCTGGGCAGAACCGATCGACCCAGTCCGGGCGGTCCGGCCAGCTCGATACGGTCTATGACTGCCGCGGCCGGACGCTGGTTCCCGGGTATGTCGACATGCACGTTCACGGCGGTGGCGGGGGTTCGTTCACGTCCGGCGATCCCGACGAGGCTCGTGAGGTCGCGCGCTTTCATCGCCGGCACGGCACCACGTCGATCGTGGCCAGTCTGGTCACCGCGCCGATTCCCGAGCTCACCAAGGCCATCGCCGAGTTGGGCGGCCTGGTCGAGTCCGGGGAGTTGGCCGGTCTGCACCTGGAGGGCCCGTACCTGAGCCGCGCTCGCTGTGGCGCGCACAACCCCGCGTACCTCCACAAGCCGGACGTGAACGAGGCCAAGGGACTGATCGAGGCCGGCCGGGGCACGATCAAGATGATCACGGTCGCCCCGGAGCTGCCCGGGGCGACGGAGCTGATCGAGCACTGCGTGGCGGCCGGCTTAGTCGTTGCGCTCGGGCACACCGATGCCACATACAGCGAAACCCGGCTCGGGCTGGCCGCCGGCGCCCGAGTGGCCACCCACCTCTACAACGGCATGCGCGGTCAACATCATCGCGAACCGGGCCCGCCGACCGCGCTGCTCGCCGCGCCCGATGTAGTGGTAGAGCTGATCAACGACGGGGTGCACCTGCACGACGCGGTCATCGGGGTGACGTTCGACGCCATCGGCGCGGACCGGGTCGCACTGATCACCGACGCGATGGCGGCGGCCGGGGTCGGCGACGGGCTCTATCCGCTCGGGCCGATGACGGTCCGGGTCATCGACGGGGTGGCCCGGATGCTCGGCCCGGACGGCGCGATCGCCGGCTCCACGCTGACCATGGAGCGGGCGGTGGCGCGCACGGTCGACGAGGCGGGCGTGCAACTCGCCAACGCGGTGACCGCGGCCAGCCACACCCCGGCCCGGGTGCTCGGGCTGGCAGATCGGGTCGGGTCGATCGCGACGGGCAAGCAGGCCGACCTGCTCCTGCTCGACGAGAAGATGGCGGTATGCAAGGTGATGGTGAAGGGCCGCTGGCAGCCCACCGTGTGATCGGCTTCGCCAGTGACTTCGGCACCCGCGATCCTTACGTCGGCATCTGCCATGCGGTGATTGCCCGGATCGACCCCGGCCTCCGGGTGATCGACCTCGGCCACGAGATCCCGGCCGGCGAGGTTCGGCGGGGTGCCACCATGCTCGCCCAGGCGGCGCCGTTCCTGCCGCAGCCGCCCCTGCTGCTGGCGGTCGTAGACCCCGGCGTGGGCACCGATCGAGCCGGACTGGTGGTAGCGACCAGCCGCGGCGGGCTCCTGGTCGGACCGGACAATGGCTTGCTGATGTGGGCCGCCGACGCGCTCGGCGGCGCGGCGGCCGGGTACTCGATCGAGAACCGCGCGCTGTTGCTGGAACCGCGCTCACATACCTTCCACGGCCGGGACGTGTTCGCGCCGGTCGCCGCTCGGCTCGCGCTCGGCTTGCCGCCGGCCGAGGTCGGCCCGTCGCTGCCCGTGGAGGGCCTGGTCCGGTTGCCGGATCCGGTCGTCCTGATAGCGCCGGGCCGGCTGACCGTCGAGATCCTGATGGTGGATCGGTACGGGAACCTGCAGACCGCGGCCCGGCTGGATCAGCTCGCCGCCGCCCTGGGCGATAGTGGTCCGGCGGTCGAAGATGGCCCGCTAACGGTCGAAGCCAGCGACCACATATTGACCGTCGAGGCCGGCGATCACGAGCTGACCGCCCGGCTCGGCACCACCTACGGCTCGGTCCAGCCCGGCGAAGCGGTGGTCTACGTGGACTCCGCCGGTCTGGTCGCGGTAGCGCGGAACGGCGCGGACGCCGCCGCGGCCCTGCAGGTCAGGGCCGGCGACCAGGTCACGATCCGACGTTGATCGGTTGCAGCAGCCGGTCGATCGTGGCGAGCAGTCGCTGCCGGAGCGCCGCCGCGCGGTCCACGAACGCGCGCTGGCCCCGGGCGTACTCGGCTCGGCCCGATGCCGTCTCGATCCGCACCGGGCGGTAGCCGAGCGCGGT
>DATFRM010000138.1:0-5520 GCA_035263265.1 Actinomycetes bacterium | reverse complement strand
GATGACTCCGACCCGAACCGGGATTGCTGTTAGGAGGCGGCTTCAGCGGCGAGGAGCGCTCTCAGGTCTTTACGAAGGATCTTGCCGGACGCGCTCTTCGGAACCGCATCCACGAACTGGAGGCCGCGGATCTTCTTGTAGGGCGCTACCCGCTCGGCGACGTAGGCGAGGACGTCATCGGCACCCACCTCGACGCCGGGCGCGATCGCCACGAACGCGTACGGATACTCCTCGCCGTCCGCATCAGTGGCGCCAATCACGGCCGCGTCGGTGATCGCCGGGTGCGTGAGCAGCATCGCCTCCAGCTCGGCCGGTGGCACCTGGTACCCCTTGTACTTGATCAGCTCCTTCACCCGGTCGACGATGTACCAGTTGCCGGACTCGTCGACTCTGGCCAGGTCACCGGTGTGCAGCCAGCCCTCGGCGTCTACGGTCGCGTCGGTAGCCTCCGGGTGCCCCAGATATCCCTTCATCACCTGCGGGCCGCGGATCAGCAGCTCGCCGGTCTGGCCGGTGCCGAGTTCCTCGCCGGTGGCCACGTCCACCAGCCGGCACTCGGTGCCGGAGATCGGCTTGCCGACGCTGCCCGGATCCGCATCGGTGTCGCCGCTGGGCATGACATGCGAGACCGGCGAGAGTTCGGTCATCCCATAGCCCTGCACGACCGTGCAGCTCAGCCGCCGAGCGCAGGCCCGGGCCAGGTCGCCGTCGAGCGGAGCCGCACCGCTGAGCATGAACGTCAGCGCGGACAGGTCGTAGTCGTCGACCATCGGATGCTTGGCCATCGCGAGCACGATCGGCGGTGCGACGAATGCCC
This sequence comes from Actinomycetes bacterium, assembly GCA_035263265.1. Taxonomy (GTDB): domain Bacteria; phylum Actinomycetota; class Actinomycetes; order JAKEEW01; family JAKEEW01; genus DATAFN01. Next base: position 4,703 of record DATFRM010000138.1, on the reverse strand, counting down.
GGGTGATCCGGTGATCTTGCAGCGTGCGCAGGAAGTTGTTCAGGTCGAAGCGCGGCAGCGGAACCACGGTCGCACCCGAGGCCAGCGCCACGTTCATCAGCACGGTGAGCCCATAGATATGGAAGAACGGCAGCACCGCGATGACCCGGTCGTCGGCGGACAGCGGCAGCGCGTGGCTGGCTTGGGCCACGTTCGCCACCACGTTGCGATGGGTGAGCATGACGCCCTTCGGCGTGCCAGTGGTCCCACTCGAGTACGGCAACACCGCAAGGTCGGTCGCGGACTCGATCTCCACGTCCGGAGCGTCGGCGTTGAGGTCCAGCAGGTCCTGGATCGAGCGGTAGCCTTCGGCGGCGTCGCAGACAAAGATCTCCTCGACGGACTCCAGGTCGGCCGTCCGATCCAGGAACCCAGAGATGGTCACCAGGAACCGCGCCTTGCAGTCGCGGAGTTGGCTGGCCAGATCGTGCCCGGTGGACAGTGCGTTGACCGTCGTTACCGTCGCGCCGGCGGCGAGCGCCGCGTGGAATACGACCGGGTACAGGATGCTGTTCGGGCTGAACAGCCCGAGTACGTCGCCCTTGCGTAGGCCGGCTGCGGCCAAACCACCGGCCAGCCGATCGACCAGGTCAGCCAGTTGGGTGTAGCTGATGACCTGGCCGGACAACCCGTCGACCAGCGCAGGGTGCTCGCCCCGTAGTCGGGCGTCGCCCAGCACCGATCGGTGCAGCGGCAGGTCGGGGATATCGACGTCAGCAAGCGGGCTGCGAAACGACATGCCTACCTCCGGGCGGTCGGCGAGCGCGCACAGGTATTACGGCGGTATTGCGACGGTCGGCCGAGACCGGCCGCCGTCCGGCTGAGCACAGCTTGGCCCCGCCGCCAGGCTGGGGCAAGACCTCGGTCCGCCGTTCCGGCACCGGTCAGGCGGTCGGTCCCGACGTGTGAAACATCATCTTCGGGGCACAACCACTAGTCATGTCTGCATGGCGTCGTCGTGGCTGGGACAACGGCCTGGCCGCCATCATTTGGATCATCGCGGTGGTTGCCGCGTTCTTCCTGATCCTCCACATCATCTTCGTGCTGTTCGAGGCCAACCCAGGCAACGCGCTCGTCGACTTCGTCTCGGATGTGGCGAACGCCCTGGCCTGGATCTTCCGTGACCTGTTCACGCCGGATGATCACAAGCTGGCGGTCTTCCTCAACTTCGGACTGGCCGCCATCATCTACCTGGCTCTCGGCCGGATCGTCGCCCGCGCCGTCGACTGATCCGCTCGGCTGACCGCCGGTACACCAGGTGACACCCCTCGAAGCCGGCATCGGCGAATCCACGACCGCTCCGATGCCCTGAACTGGCGGCAGCCTAGCCCGGCGTCCGGCTGGGCTGCCGCCGCTTCTGGTAGCTTCGCGCGGTGTCTGGACTTGCTGCGATCGTCATCGACTGTGAGCGCGCGGCTCCGCTAGCCAAGTTCTGGTCGCTTGCGCTCGGCTGGCCCATCCGGCCGTACGACCAGGCGGAGATCGAGCGCCTGGCGGCCATGGGTCATACTCCGGAGACCGATCCAACGGTTGCCATCGACTCTCCCGACGGCAGACTCTCGGTGTTCTGCGTCGAGGTGCCCGAACCCAAGGTGGTCAAGAACCGGGTTCACCTGGACATCCGGGTCCGGGATCGCGCCCACTTCGACCAACTGATCCAGCTGGGCGCCCAGGTCCTTACCGAGAGGGAGTCCTGGGTGGTCATGGCAGATCCCGAGGGCAACGAGTTCGACGTCGTGGACCCGCAGGGCGTGTGGACCTGATCGCGAACCCAGACAGCGACGGTTAGCGACGGCCACCGACCTCCCACGGGTGGACCTCGACGCTGGCATACCACCCGGCGCGGGCGCCGGGGTCGGCCGCGATGAGGGCGTGCACGGCGGCTCGATCCGACATCTCGACAATCGAGGCGGTTCCGAGCCAGCCGGCTCCGTCGTCGGACCACAGCGATCCGCTCACGATCAGCCGATCGGTACGGTCCGCGCCGATGGCGGATCGCTCGCCCGTGACCTGGCTCGCCAGTCGGTCCGGGGCACCCTGACCCAGGATCAGGAACCGCCGGTTCCGACCCGGATCACGGTCGAAGTCGGCTACCGCCCGGTCCAGTTCGCTCCGCCATCGCCGGATCAGTACCTCGTCGTAGACCCCGGCCCGGAAGTTGGGCTCGTCGAACGCGAACTCGTCGGCGGCGGCCCGATCCGGCAGATCCACGATGTGCAAGCTGCCGGTGGCCGCCGAGCCGTCTTCGGTCAGGGTCGGACCGCGCGCGATCATCCCGTCCGCGTACCGGTCCATGAACGACCAATGCGCCTCGATCAGGGTGCTACGTAGCTGCTCGGTATCCGGCCGGTCCCGGCAGTACACGAAGAACTCCACGGCCCGAAACCTACGACACGACTCGAAAGATCAGGATGCGGTCACTAGCCGGGTACCTGCCCGGCTATCTAGGTGCCGTCGCTCGTGTCCTGCCGGCCGAACAAGAGGTCGCAGACCTGAACGTACAGGTCATCCGGATTCGGCAGGTAGTTGATCGTGCTCAGAGCCTGATCCTGGCCTGCTGACTCGAGGACGAACTTTCCGTATCCGAGCAGTCGGCCCCAAAACGTGCGCTCGTAGCGCATGTCGGTCACCTTCGGCAGCGGCATCATGCCGACCTGCCGGTTGACAACGCCGTACGCGAGCATGAACCGGCGGTCAGTGATCACGAACCAGTGCATGGACCACTCGATATACCGCCAAGCGGCGAAGCCGACCAACGCCCAGAAGCTCACCCAGAGCAATGTATGAACCACCGAGGACAGCGGTATGAGCATGTCCAGTATCAGCGTGATGATAAGACTGCTGAACACCAGGACACCGACCCAGAACCCCTGCGCCCAGTGCCGCCGCACCTCGTTGACGACCCGCTCGTTCCGCGCCAGCAGCCTGTTGACCTGCCTGATCCGACTCTGTGGGGACAGTACGGACGCCACGTCACACCCCGGCCAGGGCCCCGAAGAAGTCGAAGAGTCCTTGAATCGCGTCGCCGACGAACGACAGCGCGTCCTTGACCCACTCGGCAGAGGTCGCCGGCGCCTGAGTGATCATGAAGGCGGCAAAAACCACACCGAGGAAGATCAAGATCTTCTTGGGTTTCAGCACGTAGGCCCGCCTCCTCGCGTCCTCGTGGTCATACTGGGAATATCCACATAATTGCCCGGTAGGGGAAGTCCGGCGTGATAGTAACCCTACGCGTGCTCGCCCATTGACGGCGGCACATCGGTGCTGGACCAGCCACTAAACCACGCCGTACAGCCGGTCTCCGGCGTCCCCGAGGCCGGGCACGATGTAGCCGACGTCGTTGAGCCGCTCGTCCAAACCCGCCGATACCACAGACACCGGCAAGTCGACCGAGGCCAGCGTCCGCTCCAGGTGCGCCACCCCCTCCGGCGCGGCCAGCAGGCAGATCGCGGTGATCTGCCGAGCGCCTCGGTCGATCAGGAACTGAAACGCCGCAGCCAGGGTGCCGCCGGTGGCCAGCATCGGGTCGAGCACGTAGCACTGGCGGCCAGACAAGTCAGCGGGCAGCCGCGTCGCGTAGGTGGAGGCGATCAGCGTCTGTTCGTCCCGGATCATTCCCAGGAAACCGACCTCGGCGGTTGGCATCAGCCGCACCATGCCGTCCAGCATGCCCAGCCCGGCGCGCAGGATCGGTACCACCAGCGGCTTGGGCGGAGCCAGCCGTACCCCATTAGCCGGCGCGACCGGTGTCGTGATCCGCAACGGTTCGACTCGGACGTTTCTGGTCGCCTCGTAGGCCAGCAGAGTGACTAGCTCGTCGGCAAGGCGGCGGAATGTCGGTGAGTCGGTGCGCTCGTCGCGCAGTGCGGTGAGTTTGTGGGCGACCAGTGGATGATCGACGACGAGCATCTGCATGGAGCGCAACGGTAGGGGAAAACCGCATCCGTCCTCTAGGGAGAACCGCGACCCGGCGTCACGGCCCAGGTGCTGTGATATTGCGCGCAGCGTTGCGAGTGAGTACTTTCCGTGCTCCGATGTGACGTGGCCTCGATATATGTCGCCAGTCCCGAGGCCGGGCAGGGAGAGGCTGATGGACGAGGGCGGCACCGACTTCGCCGTCGTGGTTTACCGCGAGGACGACGCGTGGCAGTGCGCGTCGCTCCCCCCGCGCGTCATCGATGGGCTGGAGTCGTTGCTTACCGCTCTGCGCCAGCAGCCGAGTGAAGGCGAGACCCTCGGCCTGGTCTCGATGCAGGACGACTACTTCGTCGCGATTCGGCTGGTCGGCGAGTCGGTCCGTGCGCTGCTCTCGGACGCGACTGCCGCCGAGGAGTCGGAACTGGCCCGCGAGGTGCTGGACGGACTGGACTTGCCGGTCGAGGACAGCGAGGATTTCGACGAGGTGCAGCCGGCCGGGGATTTGGCGCTCTTCGCCGACTTGGGAATGGATGCGATGGAGCTCGGGGCGTTGTGTGACGATCTCGACCTGTATCCGGACGAGATGCTCGCCAGTATCGCCGCCCGGCTCGGCTTCGCCGACTCGTTCAAACGCGCGGTAGACAGCGCACCGGGCTGAGCACAACCAAGGAGTACGAAGGTGGCGTACTTCGCCGCGTTGCTGACGCGATCGGCAGAGGGCTGGGAAGCGAGCGACATCGACCTCG
>DATFRM010000137.1:0-2303 GCA_035263265.1 Actinomycetes bacterium | reverse complement strand
GTGGGCGGTGGCACCCCGGCCCTTCCGGAGAGGGTCCGCCTGGGGCTCGAACTGCTGGACGAGCGCCGCTTCGGCAACGGCACAGTCTTTCTGCACTACCGCACTCGGGGCTAGGCCGGGGCGAACACCGCGACCGGCTTGGCCAGCTCGCCGATGTCTTCGAGCAACGCCAGGAAGCTGCCATCCGGACCGAACGCCGCATACGTGCCTGGGATGCCGGCCGCGGCGAGCCGAGAGCCGTGCGACAGCCGCCACGCGTCGTCCTCGTCGACCACCCGGATCGGGAACGCGGCCGCGACCGCCTCCCGAATCGGGATCGCCGCGAACTCTGCCTCGAGCTGCTCGATCGTGCGGGCCGCGTGGATCCGGTACGGGCCGACCCTGGTCCGGCGTAGCGCGATCAGGTGCCCGCCCACGCCGAGCCCACTACCAAGATCACGAGCCAGGGCGCGGATGTACGTGCCGCTCGAGCAGACCACGGTTACGTCCAGATCCAGCGCACCGTCGCCGGGCCGCATGGCCAGCAGCTCGAACCTGTCGATCGTCACCGGCCGGGCCGCAAGCTCGACCTGCTCGCCGCCGCGCACGCGGGCATAGGACCGCTGCCCGGCTACCTTGATCGCGCTGACCGCGGACGGGACCTGCTGGATCTCCCCGGTCAGCTGGACGATCCCGGCCTTGACTGCAGACTCGGTGACCGCGCGGACATTCTCGGCCGGGGCGGTGGCCGTGACCTCTCCCTCGGCGTCATCGGTCAGCGTGGACTGGCCGAGCCGGATCGTCGCGTCGTACGCCTTCTCGGTCAGCGCCAGATGCCCCAGCAACCGGGTGGCCCGGCCGATCCCGATGAGCAGCACGCCGGTGGCCATCGGGTCAAGCGTGCCGGCGTGCCCGACCCGCCGGGTGCCGGCCAGCCTGCGGATCTTTCCGACCACGTCGTGCGAGGTCCAGCCGGCCGGCTTGTCGACGACGACGAGCCCGTCCACACCACCCGCCTACTCGGCCGGACCGGGGTGGGCCGCACCGGGGTGGCCCGAATCGGAACGTGCCGGATCGGGGTGGGCCGGATCGGGGTTGGCCGCACCGGGGGGAGCCAAATCGGGGTGGGCCGGATCGGGGTGGGCCAACTCGGGGCGGGCAGGTTCCGGGGCCGCTGATCCGGCGTCCTGGTCAGCCTGGTCGGCCTCGGCGGTGCCGACGTCCGCGCCGTCCGGATCCCCGTTGGCCTCGGCCCGATAGGGATCCGCGCCGCCGGCGTACTGGGCTCCAACCGCATTCGCCCGCACCTGCGCGTCCGCGGCCTGCGCCTTGGTGAGCAACTCGTCGATATGCCGGGCGGTGTCCGGAATGGCGTCCTGGACGAACGTCAGCGACGGGGTGAACCGCACTCCGGTCTGCCGGCCCACCTCGGTCCGCAGCACGCCCTTGGCGCTCTCCAGCGCCGCCGCGGTGTCGGCTCGCTCGGCATCCGAGCCGTACACCGTGTAGAAGAGGGTGGCCTCCCGCAGGTCGTTGGTGACCCGCGCATCGGTGATCGTAATGAACCCGAGCCGCGGATCCTTGACCCGCATCTCGAGCATCTCGGCCACCACGACCCGGATCCGGTCGGCCAGCTTTCGAGCCCTGGCCTGCTGGGTCACTCGTCCTCCTCGCGGTAGAGCCGCTGGCGTACCGACAGCAGCTCGATCTCCGGTCGCGCCGCGACTTCTCGCTCGCACGCCGCCAACACCTCGCGGCAGTGCCCGGCATTCGCCGAGACCACGGCCACTCCCAACGCCGCACGCCGGTACAGATCCTGGTGCCCGACCTCGGCCGCGGCCACCGAATACTTGCGCTGCAGCTCAGCCACGATCGGCCGCACCACCGACCGCTTCTGCTTCAACGACCGTACGTCACCCAACAAAAGATCAAGGGAGAGGGTTCCGGTGAACACCAGCCCGCACCCGGCCTTTCCTTAATCCACCTGAGCGAGGAACGGCGGGATTGGTGAGGCCGCCGGTTTGCGGCGTCGAGCGCACGCAGGCTGGGTGCCTGCGAAGCTCGACGCCGCGTGCCGACGGCCGACGCGCTCCGCCCGTTAGTCGAGCGCTAGGTGCGCGGCTTCTCGCGCAGCTCGTACGTCTCGATCACGTCCTCGATCTTGATGTCGTTGAACGAACCGAGCCCGATGCCGCACTCGAAGCCCTCGCGGACCTCGGTCACGTCGTCCTTGAACCGGCGCAGCGTTTCGACCGTGAGGTTCTCGGCGATGACCGCCCCGTCCCTGATCAGCCGGGCCTTGCCGTTCCGGTTGATCGTGCCGG
>DATFRM010000136.1:0-6054 GCA_035263265.1 Actinomycetes bacterium | reverse complement strand
CGCAGCTGGGCCGAACGCGGATCGGCGGCGCCGTACCGCTCCCGCACCAGCCGCGCCCACACCCGGCGGGCGGCGCGGAACTTCGCCACCTCGGGCAGGAAGTCCATCGTCGTGGCCAGGAACGTGAACAGGGTCGGCGCGACCGTGTCGATCGGCACGCCGCGAGCGACCGCCGCGTCCAGGTAGGCGATCGCGTTCGCAAACGTGAACGCGATCTCCTGCACCGCGCTTGATCCGGCCTCCCGGATGTGGTAGCCGCTCATTGCCAGCGGCACCCAGGTCGGGATCTCTCGGCTTACGTACTCGATCGCGTCCACGGCCAAGTGCAGCGAAGGCTCCGGCGGGAAGATCTGGGTGCCGCGCGCGATGAACTCCTTGAGCACGTCGTTCTGGACGAAAACCCCGAAACTGCCCGGATCGGCACCGCGCTGTTCGGCGAGCGCGACCAGCAGCGCGACCCATAGGTAACCGATGGAGTTCGCGGTGGTGCGGACCTGACTGATCGACTCCAGCGGGATGCCGTCGAACAGCACCTCGAGGTCGGCCAGCGAGTCGATCGCCACCCCGACCCGGCCGACTTCGCCGGCCGCGCGCGGATCGTCCGAATCGAGACCGAGCTGGGTGGGCAGGTCGAGCGCGACCGAGAATCCGGTGACCCCCGCGTCCAGCAGCGCCTTGAACCGCGCGTTGGTAGTCCGGGCGGTGCCGAACCCGGCGTACTGGCCCATGATCCACGGCCGCGGTTCGGGCGAGATGCCTCTGGTGTACGGGAACTCGCCGGGCCGCTCGCCACCGGACGGCGCGTAGTCCGGCCGCAGCCGGCGTGGACCGGTCATGATCGCGGCGCCAGCTCGGCGAGCAGATCGCGCAGCTGGCGCTTGGCAATCTTCCCGGTGGAGTTCAGCGGGAACGCGTCCACCTCGCGGACCAGCCTCGGCTTCTTATACCCGGCCAGCCGAGCCCGGCAATGCGCGATCACCTGGTCGGGCCCGACGACCGCGCCGGCGTGCACGCTGTATGCGGCCGCCACCCGCTGGCCCCACTCCGGATCGTCCAGCCCGACGACGGCCACCTCGTGCACGCCCGGGATCTCCGCGATCACGTCCTCGACCTCACGCGGGTAGATGTTGTACCCGCCCGAGATGATCATGTCGCCCTTCCGGTCGACCAGGAAGAGATGACCGTCCGAGTCCAGCCGGCCGAGGTCGCCGGTATGCAGCCAGCCGTCCCTGATCGTCTTGCCGGCGGCCGGGTCGTCGATACGGCCCCAGTAGCCGGGCATGACGTGGTCACCCCGAGTGACCACCTCGCCGATCTCGCCGTCCGGAACCGGCTGCCCGGCCTCGTCCACGACCTGCAACTCGACCGCGAGGCACGGCCGGCCCGCCGATCCGAGCAGATGCGGCTCAGCCGGACCTCCGTCGGCGCCGAGCCCGCGGGCGTGGTCCTCGGGATCGAGCACCGTGACCGGCGGGATCGCCTCGACCAGGCCGTAGTACTGCACGAGCGCTGGCGTGATCCGGGCGTACGCGGCCCTGATCTGCTCGGGCGGCATCGGCGCGCCGGCGTACCCCAGAAATCGCAGCCCGCTCATCGGGTGCTCGGAGCGCTCGGACCGATCGGATAGCTCCGGTAGCCCGAGCAGCCTGGCCACCATGGTCGGCACCAGCGCCGTCGCGGTTCCGCCCCGATGCTCGATCGCCTCGACCAGCGTGTGCGGGTCGAATGTCGGCAGGATCAGCTGACGGGCGCCGAACGCAAGGTAGGTCAACACGAACAACCCGCTGGTGTGGGTGATCGGGCCGGCGTGCACCCAGGAGTCCCGCTCGTCCGGACGACCCGGTAGCACGTCGGTCACGATGTGGGTGAGGCTGGCCAGCCGGTTGCGGTGCGTGCGCATCGCGCCCTTGGGGCGGCCGGTGGTGCCGGAGGAGTAGTTGAGCGAGACCAGCGCATCCGGATCGGCATCGAGCAGCAGCGGCGAACCGGACTGGCCGGCGATCAGCTGCTCGTAGGGGAGGCCGGGGCCGTCACCGATGACGATCGTGCGCCCGGCGAACTCGGACCGCAGCGCCTCGGTCTGGTCGGCGAACCGGCCGTCGTAGATCAGCGCCCGGGCGCCGCAGTCCGCCGCTATCGCCTGCCAGTCGTTGGGATGCAGCCGGTAGTTCAGCGCGACCCGGCACAGCCCGGCCGTGCTGATCGCCAGATCGGTCTCGAGGTAGCTGACCTGATTGGTCTGGAGGTCGAGGACCCGATCGCCGGCCTGCAGGCCAAGGGTGCGCAGGCCGCGGGCGAGCCGGGAAACCCGGTCGCCGAGCTCGGCATACGTGCGGGTCCCGTCCGGTCCCTCGACCGCGATCCGGGTGGCGAAGCGCCGCGCCGCCCGGGCGACCAACCGACCGACGTCCATCAGCGGGTCTCCGCTCTTTCTTCGTTCAGTCTGCCTGACCTGCGGGGTGGCACGTAGGCGGCATCGAGCACCACCGCACCCTCCGGCAGCACGGCGACCGGGTTCAGGTCGAGCTCGTACCCCGGCGGCCATCCGCTGACCAGCTGCGAGATCGCGACCAGGAGCCCTTCCAGCGCCCCGGCGTCCAGCTCCGGCCGGCCCCGATACCCGGCCAGCACGGCGGCCCCGCGCCATTGGGCCAACATGCTCCTGGCGTCAGCCGGCCCGATTGGCAGCAGCCGGTGGACCGCATCGTCGATCACCTCAGTGAGCAGGCCGCCGGAGGCGAGCGTGAGCACCTGGCCGAGCGAGGTCGGCGCCACTCCCACCAGCACCTCGGCACCGCCGCCGATGTGCTGCTCCGCGTACACCGCGCCGCCGAGCGCGGCGAGCTTCTGGTACGCGGCCGGCGCCGCCTTCACCGTCACCCCGGTGATCACGCCGCCGACCTCGGTCTTGTGTACCAGGTCGGGCACCACGGCCTTGAACACCGCGGTCCCACCGAACGCGTCGACCGCAGCGGCGGCATCCTCCGGGCTGTCGACCAGGTGGCCGACCGGGATCGGGATTCCGGCGGCGTGCAGCAGCCGCTTCAGCTCCGGCTCACTGGTCCCAGCCGGACCGCTCTCTGGTGCCGAGCGCTCAACGGCGGGTGCCACCCGGTCCCGGCTCACCTGGGACAGCCCGGCCAGCGCGGCCGCGGTTCGCTCCGGCGTCGGAAACGTCGGGATGCCGGCCGCCCGGAGCGCGGCCCCGGCGCCGGGCGCCAGGTGGTCCGCCCCGGTTCGCGCCGCGAACACCGGCTTCGGCGTGCGCGCGGCCACCGTGCCCAGCGCGCCCACGACCTGTTCGGCCTCATCACCGGTGAGCACGCAGAAGCACGCAAGCAACGCATCGACCCCCGGGTCCGCGGCCAGCAGGTCCAGGCAGCGGCCGAACAGCGCGGGATCGGCCATCACGGTGGCGGTGACGTCGACCGGGTTCGCGGTGGCCCCGAACGCGGGCACGATCGCGTCCAGGCCGGCCAGCGTCTCCGGCGCGAACTCGGCCAGCTCGAGACCGTGCTCGACCAGCGCGTCCGCGGCCAGGATCCCGGAACCGCCGGAGGTCGTCAGAACCGCGATTCGGGGGCCGGACGCCCGCCGCGGCTGGCTGAAGGCGTCGCCGAGGTCGAGCAGCGCCTCGACATCGTGCGCACGGGCGATGCAGAGCTGACGCAATACGTCGGCGACGACGCGGTCCTCGGTGGCCAGCGCCGCCGTGTGGGACGCCGCGGCGCGGGCTCCGGCCGCACTGCTGCCGGCCTTGAGCAGACCGATCGGCAACCCGGTCGCGGCCAGCCGGCGCAGACCCGGGCCGTCGGCGAGGGTTTCGACGTAGCCGAGCACCCCGGCGCACCCGGGTTCGGCCGCCACCGCGTTCATGGCCTCGATCGCATCGACATCCGCCTCATTGCCGGTGTTGATGATCCATCCCAGGCCGAGCCCTCGCTGGAAGGCCAGGCTGACCGTGCCGTACCCCAGCGCACCGCTCTGGGTGATGAAGCCGAGGCCGCCCGCGATCAGCTCGGTGGTGGGTGCGGCGAACAGCGGGGAGAAGCTGGCGACTTGGCCGATGCTGACCCCAACCGCACCGATGCAGTTGGGGCCGACCAGCCGCAGCCCGCCAGCCAAGGCAAGCCGGACCAGCTCGTCCTGTTTGGCGGCGCCGGCCGTGCCGGTCTCGGCGAACCCGCTCGCACCGATGATCGCTACCTGGACACCGGCCGCAATGCAGTCCTCGATCGCGGCCGGAACTCGGTCGGCTCCGAGCAGGATCAATGCGAGGTCGACCGGCCCGGGCGCGGCCGCAACGCTCGGGTAGCACGGCAAACCCAGCACCGCGCCCACGCGCGGGTTGACCGGCAGGATCCGGCCCGGATAGCCGTATCGCCGTAGGAACTCGACCGGTAGCCGGCCCATCGACCCGGCACGCTCGCTGGCCCCGACGATCGCCACCGCCCGAGCCGACCAGAGCGCCCGCAGATCGGTAGGCGCGACGGGTGCGGTCATGGCAGGACGGCGATCCCCTCGAGCTCGACCAGCGCATCCGGATCCCACAACCTGACCACGCCGATGAGTGCCATCGCCGGGTAGTTGGATCCCACCAACCACCGCCAGACCATCCCGATCTGCTCGGTCCGCTTGCGGTACTCATCCGGGTTGATCGCGTAAATGGTGAGCTTGGCAAGGTGCTCCGGGCTGCCACCGGCGCCGTCCAGCGCGACCAGCAGGTTGGACATCGCCTGTTCGAACTGCGCGACCACGTCGCCGCGGCCGACCATCTGCCCGTTCGCGTCCAGCGCGGTCTGGCCGGCCAGGAAAACCAGCCGGCCACCTGTTGCGACGATCGCGTGCGAGAAGCCGGACGGCCGGAACAGCTCGGGCGGGTTGACTCGGTCCAGCGTCATGACAGGACCGCGCCGCCGTCGACGTTGATCCCCTGCCCGGTGATCCCGCCGGAGTCCGCCACCAACATCGCGACCACCCGCGCCACTTCGTCGACGGTGATCAGCCGGCCGATCGGCTGCATCCGCTCCAGCGTGACCCGTGCCTGCTCGGCGGACAGCGAGGTCTTGGACGCGATGTCCTCGACCGCGCCGTCGGTCATCGGCGTGTCCACGTAACCGGGGCAGACCGCGTTCACGGTCACCCCGGTGCCGGCCAACTCGATCGCCGCGGCCCTGACCAGGCCGAGCACGCCGTGCTTGGAGGCGCAGTACGCGGAGATGTAGGCGGCGCCGGTCTTCGAGGCGAGCGAGCCGATCACCACGATCCGGCCGTAACCCCGCTTGCGCATCGACGGGACTGCGCGCCGGATGCACCGAAACGGCGCGGTCAGATTGATCGCCAGCAGTCGCTCCCACAGCGCGTCGTCGGTCCTATGCACCGGCGCCGAGGCGGCCGCGCCGGCACTGGCGATCAGCACGTCGACCGGGCCGAGGGCCGCCTCCACCTGACCGAACACGGCGTCGGCCGCGTCCGGCTCGGTTAGGTCGGCGGGGATCACCAGGGATTGGCCGGGCAGCGCGGCGGCCGTGTCGTCCAGCTCGGCCTTGGTTCGGGAGGTCAGCGCCACGGCGTGGCCGGCGTTCGACAGCTCGAGCGCGACCGCCCGGCCGATGCCTCGACCGGCGCCGGTCACCAGACAGACCCGTTCGGACACGCGCGCCTCCCGCAGGCATTGTAGGAAGTCAGACCTTGTCACGCTCTTATTACGGGCGTCAGGATGACGTCATATGGGCACGGACGCGTGGCTGCTTGCAGCGGTGCGGACGCCGTTCGGGCGGTACCGCGGTGGGCTGTCCCATATCCGTACCGATGACCTGGCGGCGCTACCCATCGCGGAGCTGGTACGCCGGATACCGGCGCTCGATCCCGCCCGCCTGGACGATGTCGTGCTCGGAGACACGAACGGCGCCGGCGAGGACAACCGCAACGTGGCTCGGATGGCCGCGCTACTCGCCGGGCTCCCGGTCACCGTGCCAGGGGTCACCATCAACCGGCTGTGCGGCTCCGGTGCGGAGGCGCTGGTCCATGCGGCCCGGTCGATCCGCACCGGGG
>DATFRM010000135.1:0-2557 GCA_035263265.1 Actinomycetes bacterium | reverse complement strand
GCTGGCGAGGTCGTCGTGATCGTCGGCGACTGGATGTTCCGGCTGGCATCGCCGGCCGGTGCCGCCTGGCGCCGGCAGTGGCTGGCCGGGCTGCCGGCGCGCCTGCTCGTCGTCGCGCCGGTAGTGGTCGCTCTGGTGCTGGCCGGAAGCGCCGCCACCGCGTTGCAAGCCGGCAGCTGGCTGACCTGGCTCGGGGTTGCCGCTGTGGTCGGGTTCTTGCTGCTGGGGGCGCGGCCGGGTCCCGCGGTGGGCGCCATCGCCACCATCCCTGCCGCGGTGACCGTGCTGCTGCTGCTCGCCACCCCGCTGCGCACCTGGCTGGTGGTGGGAGAGTCCGCGCTGCTGCTGTCCTACCTGCTGCTGCTCGAGCGGTGGGAGTCACCAGGTGGCGGCTACCGCGGCCGGCTGGTGCTGCTGCTACCCGGCGTGGCGCTGGCCAGTGCGCTCGTGGTGGCCGGCCTGTTCGTGGCCGGGGGAGCGGCCACCGGCTCTACCCTGATCGCGGTGGTCGGACTGGCCGCGGCCCTGGGCGCGACCGTGCTGACGGTCAGATCCGGCCGCTTCCGGTGAGCTGACCGGCCAAAACTCGGTGCGTCCTTCCGGTACCGAGTCGGTAGCATCGAGCACGTTCCGTATTCGCCACCACACCCCCTGGAGAATCCCGTGTCCGTCGTCGTCCATCTCAGTGCCGGCCCGCAGCCCGAGCGCTCGGTGGCGGCCGGGACCACGGCCGGCGAACTGTTCGAGTCGAGCCTGGATCTGGCCGGCACCGTAGTGGTGGCGGCCAGCGTGAACGGGGTGCCGCGGGATCTGTCCCACGTGCTGGCCGACGGTGACCGGGTGGAGCCGATCCGGGTCGACTCCGAGATAGGGCGCTCGATCGTTCGGCACTCCTGCGCGCACGTGCTCGCCCAGGCGGTGCAGGACTTGATCCCGGACGCGAAGCTCGGCATCGGCCCGCCGATCGACAACGGCTTCTACTACGACTTCGACGTCGCCAAGCCGTTCCATCCCGAGGACCTGGAGCGCATCGAGAAGCGCATGCGCGAGATCGTCAAGGCCAAGCAGCGGTTCGTCCGCCGCGTGGTCACCGACGAACAGGCCCGGGCCGAGCTCGCCGACGAGCCCTACAAGCTGGAGCTCATCGGCCTGAAGGGAGCCGCGGCCGGTACCGAGGGCGCCAGTGCCGAGGTGGGAGGCGATGAGCTGACCATCTACGACAACCTGGACCGCGCCACCGGCGAGCTGCACTGGAAGGACCTGTGCCGCGGCCCACACGTGCCGACCACAGCGGATATCCCGGCGTTCCGGCTGATGCGCTCGGCCGCCGCCTACTGGCGGGGCAGCGAGGCCAACCCGCAGCTGCAGCGCATTTACGGCACCGCGTGGGAGTCGAAAGAGGCGCTGCGCGCGCACCTGGACATGCTGGCCGAGGCGGAGAGGCGCGACCATCGCCGGCTCGGCACCGATCTCGACCTGTTCTCGTTCCCGGATGAGATCGGATCCGGGCTTGCGGTGTGGCACCCGAAGGGTGGCATCGTCCGCCGAGTCATGGAGGAGTACTCCCGCCAGCGGCACGAGCAGGGCGGGTACGAGTTCGTGTACACCCCGCACATCAGCAAGGAGGAGTTGTTCCAGACCTCCGGGCATCTCGGCTGGTATGCCGACACCATGTACCCGCCCATGGAGCTGGAGGGCGCGCGCTACTACCCGAAACCGATGAACTGCCCGATGCACATCCTGATCTACCGGTCCCGGGGCCGCAGCTACCGCGAGCTGCCGTTGCGGCTGTTCGAGTTCGGCACCGTCTACCGGTTCGAGAAGTCGGGCGTGGTGCACGGGTTGACCAGGGCCCGCGGTTTCACCCAGGACGATGCGCACATCTTCTGCACCCCGGACCAGCTGCAGGACGAGCTGGCCAGCCTGTTGCAGTTCGTGCTCGACCTGCTCGGCGATTATGGGCTCTCCGAGTTCACCGCCGACTTGTCCACCCGGCCGGACAAGTTCGTCGGCGACATCGCCGACTGGGATCGAGCCGAAGCCGCACTCGAGGCCGCACTGAAGAAGGCCGGCGTCGAGTACGTCATCGCCGCGGGCGAAGGCTCGTTCTACGCCCCGAAGATCGACGTGCACGTCAAGGACGCGATCGGCCGGAGGTGGCAGCTGTCCACGCTGCAGGTGGACCTGCAGATGCCGGACCGGTTCGGCCTGGAGTTCCAGGCCGCGGACGGCACCCGGCAGAAGCCGTACATGCTGCACCGCGCGCTGTTCGGCTCCGAGGAGCGGTTCTTCGGCATCCTGCTCGAGCACTACGCGGGCGCGTTCCCGCCCTGGCTCGCGCCGGTGCAGGTGGTCGGCATCCCGATCGCCGACACCCACGTGCCGTACCTGGAGCAAATGGTGGCCAAGCTGCGCATGGCCGGGATCCGGGCCGAGGTGGACAGCTCGGACGACCGGATGCAGAAGAAGATCCGCAACGCGCAGAAGCAGAAGGTGCCCTACATGCTGCTCGCCGGTGACGACGACGTGGCCAAGGGTGCGGTCTCGTTCCGGTATC
>DATFRM010000134.1:0-26499 GCA_035263265.1 Actinomycetes bacterium | reverse complement strand
GTCGGGATCACCGGCACCAACCCGGCGGTTCCGATCGGGCCCCACCGCCGCACGAGTCCCTCGTCGGGCATGAGCACATCGCACGAGTTGTCAATCAACGTCGTGATATGCACCCCATCGACCGGCTCGAGCGAGATGGTCTCCACGCCGGCAGAATAGCGACTCGCCACGGACGGCATTGCCGCCGCGGGCGGCGGTCCTTACTTGCCGATTTGGCAGAAGGCCAACAGGGGGACGCCCTGGTTCAGACCTTCACCCGATTGCACGCGCAACGGCGGGTCCCTACGGTCACAGCGGTCGGAGACTTTCTGGGGGGATTTAGATGGCAACGCCGGACGACGCTGCGCAAGTCCGTGACTTAGTAGAGGATGCGGCCCAGTTCCTTGACTGGTGTGCCGGGCCGGAGTCCGTGATCGATGACGATGGGGAGCACTCTCCGGTCGTGCCGGTAGACCTTCAGGCGGTCTACGCAGCTGCGGTCGATCAGCTACAAAGGACGCAAGTCGCGTTGGCGCTGTCAACCCTCGAGGATCGGAACGACAGTTTCCGCATGTCGCGGGTGCTCGGTGTTCTGGCCGACGCTGGCTGGGACGGCGCGCTCCGTGACTTCAAGTTGCAGGTGCTCGACCGGAGCGGGCGCGCAGAGGTCATGGAAGTCGCCCGACGCGGACGTTCCCGCGGCGGCAGCATTCGCCGCCGGATTCTGAAGGCCTTCGTCGGCGCACTTAACTCGGCCTTGGACAGTCTGGACGGGATTCCCGGGGTTGGTGCGATCAAGGAACTGAAGGACTTCGTCGAGAAGCTGATCGGATGATGATCTCGACCGTACTCGGGGGAGCCCGCCTCGGCGATAAACGGTGCGGCCAGATCTACAGCGCCACTGACCGCGTCCCGCTGATCTGACTGCAAGGATGAGCGGGTGGGTTTCGATGTGCACTTGGTTGACGGGACGTACGAGCTATTCCGGTATCACTATGCGCCCAACAACAGGGACGCGACGTTCGGGGCGACGAGGGGAGTCGTGGGCTCCTGCCTGCAGCTTCTCGAAGGCGGCGCCACCCATGTCGGAGTGGCTACCGATCACGTCATCGAGTCGTTCCGCAACGACCTGTGGCCGACCTACAAGGACGGCTCGGGTGTCGATCCCGCGTTGAAGGCACAGTTCCCGCTGGTTGAGCAGGCGCTGGCCGCCGCCGGATTCACCGTGTGGCCGCTGGTCGAGGTCGAGGCCGACGACGGTCTGGCCACGGCGGCACGCATGGCGGATCGCGACGACCGGGTCGACAGGGTAATCATCTGCACCCCCGACAAGGACCTTGGCCAGTGCGTCCGCGGCAAGGTGGTGCAGTGGGACCGTCGCCAGGACAAGTGGTTCGACGCAGACGGCGTCCGCGCCAAGTTCGGCGTACAGCCGGACTCAATCCCCGACTACCTCGCACTCGTGGGGGACACGGCGGACGGCTACCCCGGTCTTCCGGGTTGGGGCGCGAGATCTGCGGCGGCGGTCCTGGCCGAGTACGGCCACTTGGAGAACATCCCTGCCAAGGTCGACGACTGGGTGGTGACCGTCCGGGGCGCGGGTGCGCTGGCCACGACGCTCCAGGACCGCTTCGCCGATGCCCTACTGTTCCGTCGCATCGCTACCGCAGAGCTGAACGCGCCGGTCAGCACGTCCGTCGACGAACTCGAATGGACGGGCCCAACGGATGAATTCCTCGTCATCGCAGAACGCATCGGTGGTCCACAGCTGGTTACCCGTGCCCGCGAGATCGCTGCCAAGCGGTCGCCGTAACGGGCACCCGGCGGGCCCACCAAAGCCCAGGTCAGCGCTGTGCAGTGTCCGCCCGAACCGGGATGGCCACCAGTTTGGTCATGTTCTGGCCACGTCCGCCGTTGACCTGCGGATAGTTGGGTAGCGTCAACATCATGCGACTAGGTGTCCTCGACATCGGGTCTAACACCGTTCACCTGCTGATCGTCGACGCACACCGGGGCGGGCGCCCGTGGCCTGCGTACTCACACAAGGCGGAACTTCGGCTCGCGGACCACCTCGAGAACGGCAACCGGCTGTCGGACAAGGGCGTCAAGCAACTCAACGCGTTCGTTATCGAGGCGCTGCAGGTGGCGGAGGACAAGGGCGTCGAGGAACTGCTGGCCTTCGCGACATCGGCGGTACGCGACGCGACGAACGGTGACGAGGTCCTGGCCCACATTCGAGCCGCCTTGGACGTGGACATCGACATCCTCAGCGGTCCGGACGAGTCACGGTTGACCTTCCTTGCCGTGCGTCGCTGGCTCGGATGGTCGTCCGGGCGCTTGCTCGTTCTGGACATCGGCGGCGGCTCCCTCGAGATCGCGTCCGGTATCGATGAGGAGCCCGATGTCGCGATCTCGCTGCCGCTCGGCGCCGGCCGGCTGACCCGAGACTGGTTCACCAGCGATCCGCCGCGAGCCCGTGAGGTGCGGGATCTCCGAAAGCATGTACGAACCGAGATCGCCCGCACCGTTGGCGACGTTGTGCGACACGGCGAACCCGACCACCAGGTAGCCACCTCGAAGACGTTCAGGACTCTTGCCCGCATTGCCGGTGCAGCGCCGTCAAGCGAGGGTCTCTACGTCGAACGCAGTCTCGACCATGCCGACCTGCGGCCATGGGTCGACCGGCTGGCCACGATGAGCGCGGCGGACCGGGCAAAGCTCCACGGCGTGTCGCAGAGCCGAGCCCGACAGATACCCGCCGGCGCGATCGTCGCCGACGCCGCCATGGACCTCTTTAAGATCGATCAGCTGCAAATCTGCCCATGGGCGTTGCGGGAGGGCGTGATCCTGCGGCGGCTCGACGCGATGGACGCCTGGCCGGCGCCCGAACTCAACCCGTCGCCGCGGCCTGCGAATGGACCCGCCTGACCGCTCCTCGATGGGTGGTAGGACTGACGCCATGACCGAGCCGATCTCGACGCGCAATCTCGACCGGTACGGGTCCGCGGAGCTGCCGTGGAGCCGCCCGCGCGACATTCTGGCCAGCGACACCCCCGGCGTCGACCTGACGTTCTTCGTCGCGACCACCCGGCCCGATGGGCGGCCGCACTCGGCGGGTGTCGGTGCCGTCTGGGTAGACGACGCGCTCTACTTCGTGAGCGGACCCGACACGCAGAAGTCACGCAACCTCGCCGCGAATCCGGCCTGCAGCGTGGCGGTGCGTCTACGTGGGATGGACCTGGTGCTGGACGGGGAGGCCCACCGGGTGACCGACGCGGACACCTTGGCTCGGCTGGCGACCGTATACCGGTCCGGTGGCTGGCCGGCTGAGGTCGAGGGCGACGCATTCACCGCCCCGTACAGCGCCCCGAGCGCAGGCCCGGCGCCGTGGTATCTGTACCGCCTCACCCTGCGCACCGCGGTCGGCGTCGCCGGCACCGAGCCGCACGGCGCCACCGCCTGGGACTTCCCCCGCTAGCCGGTGGCCACAGGCCGTCTAGAGGGTCGATCATCGCGGCGGAATCCTCTACCTTGGATTCCGCGCAAACCGGGCAATGTGCCGGGACGGATCACGGGCTCATCCGGGCCCTATCGATACGACGGGGGAGATCGCGTATGACCACCCTCAGAGTGGCGGCCGTACAGGCCGGTTACGTTCTCATGGATCGTGACGCGACCATTGATCGCGTCGCCGAGTTGACCCGAGCGGCGGCAGCGGAGGGGGCGCAGCTCGTGGTATTCCCGGAGGTGTTCGTTCCGGGCACCCCGATCTGGATCGACACCCGCCCGATCTGGGATGGGGATGATGACTGGTTTGCCATGCTGGTGGACAACGCGGTGGTCGTCCCTGGACCGGCGATCGACCGGCTCGCGGCAATCGCGTTGGAGAACAGGGTATGGCTCGTCGTCGGGGCTGAGGAACGAGAGCAAACCGGCTCCACGATCTACAACACGATCCTGTACTTCTCTCCGGACGGGGAGCTGGTCGACCGGCACCGCAAGCTGGTGCCGACCGGATCCGAACGGACCGTGTGGGGGATGGGCGACGGATCCACGCTGCGGGTGGTCAACACGCCGCTGGGTCGGATCGGTGGGCTGATCTGCTGGGAGAACTACATGCCCTTGGCCCGGTTCCACCTCTACGCGCAGGGCGTTGACGTGTGGCTCGCCCCAACCCTGGCCCAGGGCGATGGCTGGATCGCAACGATGCAGCACCTCGCGCGCGAGAACCGGATGTACGTCATCGGCGTGAATCCGGTCCTGCACGTCGACCAGATACCCGCGGACTTCCCCAATCGCGAGCAGCTGATCCCGGACGGCTTCCTCAACGGACGGGGACCGTGGGTGGAGCCCGGCAATACGGTGATCGTCGCGCCGAACGGTGCCCCGCTTGCCGGACCGGTGCGCCAGCGCGAGGAGACGCTCATCGAGGACCTCGATCTGCAGAAGGTCGCCTCGCAGCGGCGCTACATGGATCCGACCGGGCACTACAACCGGCCAGACATCTTCCACCTTCAGGTGGACACCTCACACCGCCAAGCGATCATCACCACGCCTAGCTGATCTCGCGACGGAGCATGCGCTCCACCCGATCGACGAAGGCGTCGACGGCTTGTTCGTCCGGGCGGTCGGGAAGGTCGCCCCGCTGGAATGCGAGCGCAGCGTCGAGGAGTTCGTGCAGGTCCGGGTCGGGATCCCGACGCTCGAGCCACGCCGCACCCTCGACCTTGGAGCCGAGCTCACCCGTCTCGACGTATCGCCAGGAGCGAGCCGCGTTCAGTACCCGATACGCCATCGAGGCGAACTCGGGCCGGTAGTGGCCCTCCCATCCGGCGGCGCCGTGCTCGCGTGCCCACTCCAGGTCGGTGAGGAACGTGCGGATCAACGCGGCCCGATCCGGCGCGACGAACAACTCGGTGGGCTCAGGTCCGCTGAGCACGTGACCCCGTGCCCGCACCAGGGCGAAGCGGATCACCAGGTTCTCGTCGCCAGCACGGTCGGTTCCGTCGACGACCGCGGGCTCCTCGTGCGTGCTCACGTGGACCTCGAACTCCGGAGCGGCGGCCGGCGTTCGCGCCGCCGCTTCGGTGACCAGGCTCATCTCCAGATCGCCACCGGACGTGGGTCGCGGGATCTCCGCCAGCGCGGTACCCAGGCTCGCGCGCTGCTCCGGCGGGAGCGGGGCGGCGCACACCGCGAGGACGTCGATGTCGCTCCGGCCCGGGTCGAACCCGCCCATGGCGAGCGACCCGTGCAGGTACGCGCCGATGAACTCGGCCCCCAGGTGCTCGCGCAGGGTCGAGACAACCCGATCGAGATACTGCAGGACTGCCGGATCTACGCCTTGCATGATCCGGAGTCTAGGGTGCGCGCGGACCAGGCCGATTACCAATCGGGCAGGAGCGCGCACTGAGCGTTGTCCGTTTGCTTGACACCTGGTACACCGCCGCCCATCCTGCGCGCGAACGAGGGTCGGTGGAGCGGGAGGAGTCTGCGTCATGAGGCGAGTTGGTGTCGCTGCGACGGCCGCGTTACTCGGACTGCTCTGGTACGTCCCTGGGGTAATCAACGCTCCGGCGGCGCAGGCTACCTGCGCGACCGTGGGCTGCCCGCCGCCGGTACCGTGCAACCCGGGCGCGGGCGGGTGCTGGACGCCGACCGTCGGGCTGCGCTGGCAGTACCAACTGCAGGGATCGCACTCCGGCAATGGCTGCAACTTCGCCTCCACCGGCGGCATCAACGTGAACATCTCGGCCGCTCCGGCTGGCGGCGGCGCGCCAGTGCAGCCGCAGGTGTTCGACATCGACTTCCAGACCGACGGCTTTTGCACCGGCGGGACGATCACTCAGGAGAACGGCGCCGCGGTCGCGGCGATCCACTCGAATGGCGCTCGTGCCATCTGTTACGTCGACGCCGGTACCGCGGAAAGCTTCCGGCCCGACTATCAGGCCTACGTGGACTTCAACAACCAGACCGGTGGCGCGCTCTTCGGCAAGCCGGTCGGAGGCTTCCGCAACGAGTTCTGGCTGAACATCAACAACACCGTAGGTCAGCGGGACTTCATCCTCGCCCAAGTGGGCAGCCGCGTTGACCGCTGCGTGGCCAACGGATTCGACGCCGTGGAGTTCGACAACGTCGACGCCTATCAGAACAAGACGGGGCTGTCGATCAGCTCGGACACCCAGCTGTTGTTCAACACGCAGCTGGCCAACCTTGTACACAGCAAGGGACTCACCGTCGGGCTAAAGAACGACCTCGGCCAGGCGAACGAGCTCAAGCCCTGGTTCGACTTCGCGATCAACGAGCAGTGCTTCCAGTACCGGGAGTGTGACTTCCCGCCGCCCGGGTTGGCCGGCTGGACGGCGACCGGCAAGGCGGTCTTCAACGTCGAGTACAAGCCCCAGGCGTTCAAGTGCGCCCAGGCGGCGAGTTTCTCGATCAGCTCGATTCTCAAGACGGTCGACCTGTTCGACCTGCCCTGGACGCCGTGCGCTTGAGGCTGCCGCAGTTGAGCTAATCGGTCTCGGCGATCACTACGTCGGTGCCGGCGCGGCGGATCCCGTCAAGTGCGTCCGGATCTGCTGAGGAATCCGTGATCAGCTCGGTGATGTCGGTGACCGGGCAGATACGAGCGAGGAAGACCTGGCCCACCTTCGAGCCGTCGGCCACGACGATCACCCGCTCGGCCCGGCGGATCAACGCGTTGTTGGTGTGCGCTTCGATCTCGTCGTGCGTAGTGAGCCCGCCGCGGGCGCTGATCCCGTCCACGCCGACGACCGCTATCCCGATGTTCAGCCCCGCCAGCAGCAGATCGGCGAGCGGGCCTACCAGCTCATAGGACTGGGGACGGCTCACTCCGCCGGTCATGATGAGCTTGAGCCGAGGGCGTAACGCGAGTTCGACCGCGATGTTGAGCGCGTTGGTGATCACGGTCAGGTCGAACCGCCCAGCGAGAAGGCGGGCTACCTCGTAGGTCGTGGTACCGCCCGTGAAGCCGACGGTCAACGGGCCGTGCGGAAGCCGCGAGACAGCGCATCGCGCGATCGCGCGCTTCTGCTCGCGGTGCTGGCCGCCTCGGTACAGCACGGGCAGCTCGTATCCGGCGTTTGCCGCCACGGCACCGCCGTGCGTCCGCGACAACAGCTTCTGGTCCTCGAGCATCTGGAGGTCTCGCCGGACCGTGGCCGGGGAGACCGCGAACTCGTCCGCCAGCAGTCCGGCGTGCACCGATCCGTCGTGCGCCAGGCGCTCGAGGATGGTCGAGACCCGGTCTGCTCGCCGAAGGGTGCTCCTGGTCATGTCGGCTGCTCGCTCTCGGTGGTGGCGTGCAGGATGGTACGCGCGAACGAGCATCCAGACAGTCTGTTTCTGCACGTTCCCACGTAACCGGACCATCGCACAGCGCGCCGGGCCGTGCAAACGTGCAGATTTCGTTGCTCGCATTGGCACCGGAGCTTTGGGCCGTCCCGCCCCGCCGCGCATAATCCAGCGCATGACGGCCACCGCCGACGAGGCCAGCAGCCAGCCTGAGACCTGGGAGGAAGCGCTGGATCGGGTCGGCGAGGCCCGCGCCGTCCTCGCTGCACCCGGCGAACGTGTGCTGGCGATTGGCTGCGGCACGTCGGCCTTTGTCGCGCAGTCGTACGCCTGGCTTCGCGAGGCCGCGGGATTAGGCGAGACGGATGCCGTCTACGCCTCCGAGATGCCCACCGGCCGGCAGTACGACCGGGTGGTCGCGATCACTCGATCCGGCGCCACCACCGAAATTCTGGACGCGCTGTCGGACCTGCCGCCCGGCACCCGGCGGGTCGCCGTGACTGCTGTCGCCGGAGGTGCCGTTGAGGCCGTGACGGACGACCAGGTCGTGCTCGAGTTCGCTGACGAGATCAGCGTGGTGCAGACCCGATTTCCGACCACTGTGCTGGCACTCGCCCGCGCCGCGCTCGGCCAGGACAGCGAGCAGCTGATCAAGGACGGTCGGCTCGCGGTCGCAATGCCGCTGCCTGTAGAGCCGATCGAGTTCGGTCACTTCGTCTTCCTCGGCACCGCCTGGACGGTGGGCCTGGCCCACGAGGCGGCCTTGAAGATCCGGGAGATGGCGCAGATCTGGTCCGAGTCGTATCCGGCGATGGACTACCGGCACGGGCCGGTTGCCGCTACCGGTTCACGCAGCCTGGTCTGGTTGTTCGGCCGGGCTCCGGACGGGGTGGTGCAGACGGCGGCAGGCGCGGGGGCCACCGTTTACCACGACGAAGAGATCGACCCGCTCGCTCAGCTGGTGCTGGTGCACCGACTCGCCCTCCGGCTGGCCGCGCAACGGGGTCTCGACCCGGACCGGCCACGCCTACTCACCAGGTCGGTCGTGCTCGCGCCGACCGGCACGGTAGATCACCCCCCGCATTGAACCCGGGTCCCGCGCACTGTCGCGGCCGGCCCTTGGCTACGTGAGTGAGGTACCACATGAGACGCAATCTCAGGATCCTGCCGCCTCGCCGCGGCCGGATTCTTGCCACCGGGTTACTGGCCGCCGCGCTCGCCATCTCCGGTTGCTCCGGCGACTCGGGTTCCGGGTCGGACGCGGCCAAGGACGCTGCCGCCGGCTACGACCCGAACGTTCCAGTCACGATCACCTGGTGGACCGGTCAGAGCGCGGACGCCCAGGCCCTGGCGGAGAAGCTCGGCAAGGAGTTCCACGCCCAGCACCCGAACATCACGCTGAACGTGACCTCGGGCGCGTCAACCACCGATGAATTGCTCACCAAGCTGGCCGCGGGCTTCACCAGCAACACCTATCCCGACATCTCGTACGCCTACGGCAGCTGGGCCACCGAACTCGGCGCCAGCGGTAGGACCCAGGACCTGGCCGCCTGGGTCGCCGACCCGGCGATGGCCTGGGAGGAGATCCCTGAGGCTGCCCGCGCGACCGCAACCGTGGATGGCCGGGTCATCGGAGTGCCTGCGCTGGTCGACAACCTCGGTCTCATCTACAACCGGAAGCTCTTCGACGCGGCCGGACTGCCGTATCCAACCGACGACTGGTCCTGGGACGACTTCCGGGCGGCCGCTAAGGCGCTGACCAATCCGGCGAAGAACATCTACGGAACCGCGTACTCGGTATCCGGGA
This sequence comes from Actinomycetes bacterium, assembly GCA_035263265.1. GTDB lineage: Bacteria > Actinomycetota > Actinomycetes > JAKEEW01 > JAKEEW01 > DATAFN01. The sequence continues at coordinate 17,396 of DATFRM010000134.1, read as the reverse complement.
GCGAGGACACGACCTGGCATCTGTGGCCGCTGCTGTGGCAGAAGGGTGGCAAGATCCTGGACGAGGATGGAATGCCGGCCTTCAACTCCGCCGAGGGTGTCGCCGCGCTGGAGTTCCTGCGCCAGGTCGCCGTCGACGACAAGTCCATGTACCTGGACCAGACCGACGAGCGCTACGGTCCGCTGTTCTACGCCGGCAACATCGGAATGATCATCTCCGGCCCCTGGGTGCTGTATGACCTCAAGGACCAGAACGTCAACTACGGCGTGACGTTCCTGCCCGGGTTCGACGGCAACCACGAGACCGTCTCCGGACCCGACCTGTGGGTCCTCTTCGACCACAACGACCCGAACCGGGCCGGCGCCTCCCGGGAGTTCATCCGCTGGCTGACCAGCAAGGAGATCGACCCGAGGTGGAACCTGGCCAACGGCAACCTCCCGCTGCGCACGTCCGAGAAGGGTACGACGGAGTTCGCCACCTACGTCGACGACTACGCGCCGGGAGCGCAGAAGTTCTTCGACAACCTCGCTAACGCCAAGCAGCCTCGGCCCACCGTGACCGGCTACGTCGAGATGTCTCGCTACGTGGGCGAAGCGATCTCGGAGGTCCTGCAGGGAGCCAAGGAAACCAAGCCGGCGCTGGACGAGGCCGCACAGCGCTCCGAGCCCGCGCTGTCGGGTCTATAGGCGGCGTTGACGCGTAGTCCCAGTTGGGCGGAGGTATCCGTGGTGGTCACCAACGAGCTGGCCGGCACCACCACTCGGCGTGCGCCGCCGCCCGGACCTAGCCGTGGGGCGCCGCAGCCGGGTGGCGCCCCGCCGGTGGACACCCGTCGGCTCCATCGGGCGCAGCGCCGGCGCCGATCCGCTCGCCGTGCGGTGACGGGCTGGGCGTTCACCGGCCCCGGCACCTTCCTGGTGATCGGGCTATCGATCTTTCCGGCGGTGTGGGCATTCCTGATCTCGCGCACCCGGTGGAACGGCATCGCGCCATCGCGCGACGTCGGCTGGCGGAACTACCAGCGGATGGCGGACGACCCCGAGCTCTGGGACGCGGTCCGCCACACGTTCGTGCTCACCGCGCTGTTCGTGCCATCGTCGATCATCATCGGGCTGGTCATCGCGATCGCGCTGAGTCAGAAGATCCGCTTCATCAAGTTCTACCGGACCTGCATCTTCGTTCCGTTCGTCGCGTCCGCGGCCGCTACCGGCATCCTGGCCAGCTACGTGTTCAACCCCCAGTTCGGCAGCGCCAACGAGGCGCTCCGCCTGGTTGGTTTGCCGCCCCAGCTCTTCCTCGAGGATCCGCACGAGGTCCTGGTCGTGATCTGCGTGATCGCGTTGTGGGGACAGATCGGCTTCACCGCGGTGATCTACCTGGCCGCGCTGCAGGACATCCCGCGCGATCTCGTCGAAGCGGCCACCATGGACGGAGCGAACCGGCGACAGATCTTCCGGTACGTAACCGTGCCGGAGTTGCGCGCGGTGACCGTCTTCACCGCGGTCTGGCAGACCATTACCGCGTTACAGCTGTTCGATCTGGTCTACACCACCACCCGCGGTGGTCCGCTCGACGCGAGCCAGACCATCGTCTACTACGTCTACGAGCTGGCGTTCCAGACGCAGCGCTACGGCTACGGGTCAGCAGTCGCCTACGGCCTGTTCGCGCTCACCATGGTGCTCACCATCGCGATGATCCTCTACTCGCGCCGCGCGAAGGTGGAGGCGTTCTGATGGCCGCGCTCAGCAGACCGGCCGGCCGGAGTTCGCGGCGCCGGATGCTGCCGTTCAGTCCGTGGCACTTGTTGCTGATGCCGCTCGCCCTGCTGTTCGTGCTGCCCCTCGTGCAGATGGTGCTGACCTCGTTCATGACTGCCGCTGACATCAACCGCTTCCCGCCGCGGCTGATCCCCACGACGCTCAGCTTGACCGGTTACCGAGGGTTGCTGGGCGAGTCACACATCCTGCGCTGGCTGCTCAACACCGTGATCGTGGCCTCGATCTCGATCGTCGGCCATCTGGTGCTGTGCTCGCTGGCCGGATACGGCTTCGCCCGGATGAAGTTCCCAGGTCGCACTCTCGGGTTCTTCGCCATGGTTGCCACCGTGATGGTCCCGATCCAGCTGCTGATGATCCCGACCTTCCTCATGTTCAGCCGGCTCGGCCTGGTCAACACCCTGGCCGCCGCGTTCGTGCCCTGGCTGACCTCCGCGTTCGGCATCTTCCTCATGCGCCAGTTCTTCCTCTCGCTGCCGACGGAGCTCGAGGACGCGGCGAAGCTGGACGGCTGCGGGGCGTTCGGCACGTTCGTCCGCATCGTCCTCCCGCTTGCCAAACCGGCGCTGGCGACCCTGGCGATCTTCACGCTGCTGGGCTCGTGGAATGACCTGATCTGGCCGCTGATCGCGATCAGTGACGAGCGGTACTACACGCTGCAGGTCGGGCTTACCACGTTCCAGGGCACCCGGCGGACCCAGTTCGAGCTGCTGATGGCGGGCAACGTTGTGGCCACGATGCCACTGGTCATCGGGTTCGTACTGGCGCAGCGGTGGTTCGTGGCCTCGATGGCATTCACCGGCATCAAACGATGATCCTCACCGTCACGCTCAACCCCGCCCTGGACACCACCTACGCCGTGGATACGGTCATCGCCGGCAGTACTCATCGGGTCCGGTCTGTCGAGGTCAGGGCCGGCGGCAAGGGGCTGAACGTGACCCGGGTGCTGGCCGCAATGGGCGTTCCGGTGCTCGCGACCGGACTGATCGGCGGCGACAACGGCGACCGGATCGAGGCGCTGCTGGCGGCCGACGGCATCGCGGCCAGCTTCCAGCCGATCGCGGGCGAGTCTCGCCGAACCGTGGTGGCGACCGACGGCGCCGAGGCCACCGGCTTCTGGGAGCCCGGCCCGCGGGTGTCGGCGACCGAGTGGAACACGTTCGTCGGTCACTACCGGTGGTGCCTGAACCGGGCGTCGATCGTGGTGCTCGCCGGCAGCCTGCCGCCGGGGATCGCCGACCGTAGCTATGCGGAGCTGATCTCGCTCGCCCGCGAAGCCGGGACCGGCGTCGTGCTCGACACCGAAGGGCCGGCGCTGCGCCGGGCTTTGTTCGCCGGGCCTACCGTGGTCAAGCCCAACCGCGCCGAGCTGTCCGCGGCTACGGCGCGCTCCGTGACTGGCGTCGCCGACGCCGTCGGCGCGGCCCGATCCCTGCGCGACGGCAGCGCGACGGCCGTCGTGGCCACGCTTGGTGCCGACGGCATGGTCGCCTCCACGGCGAACGGCCACTGGCATGCGCACCTCCCAGCGCCGCTACCCGGGAACCCCACCGGGGCCGGCGATGCGTGCTCGGCCGCACTGGCCGCCGGATTACTCCGTGGCTCCAGCGGCTCCAGCGGCTCCGGCGGGTCCGGCGGCGAGCCGAAGTGGCCGGAGCTGCTCGTCGAGGCCGTCGCCTGGTCGGCGGCGGCCGTTGCCGCGCCGGCGGCCGGCATGGTCGACCCCGACCGGATCCAGGAGCTGCGCCCGGCCGTCGCAGTCGAGGAGATCTGATGTCCGCCGTGCCGACCGGCGAGTTGGTCGCAGCGGCCCGGGCCGCTGGGCGCGGTGTCGCCGCCTTCAACGTCATCACGCTGGAGCACGCCGAGGCGATCGCGGCCGGAGCCGAGCGGGCCGGCCTGCCGGTCATCCTTCAGATCAGCGAGAACACGGTGACCTTCCACGGCGGCCGGGTCGCACCGCTGGCCGCGGCCGCCGGCCGAATCGCCGCCGATGCGGCGGTCGACATAGCACTGCACCTGGATCACGTTGAGTCGGCTGAACTGCTCCGGCAGGCGCCGGAGCACGGTTTCGACTCGGTCATGTTCGACGCCTCCCGACTCCCGTACGCCCAGAACGTGTCGGCCACCCGGGCGGCCGCAGAGTTCGCGCACGCTCACGGCCTGTGGCTGGAGAGCGAGCTCGGCACAGTCGGCGGTAAGGACGGCGCCGCGCCGCTGCCACCGCACGCTCCCGGAGCTCGCACCGAGCCGGCCCAGGCGGCGGCTTACGTGGCCGCGACCGGGGTGGACGCACTGGCCGTGGCGGTCGGCTCCACGCACGCGATGACTACCAGGGACGCGAGCCTGGATCTGGTACTCGTGGCTGAGCTGCGGTCTGCGGTCGATATCCCGCTGGTGCTGCACGGGTCGTCCGGAGTGCCGGACGAGCAGCTGCGGGCGGCGGTCGATGCGGGGATCGTCAAGGTCAACATCGGCACGGCGCTCAACATCGCAGCCACGGCCGCCGTCCGGGACATACTCGCCGCCGACGCCAACGTCGTGGATCCACGGCGCTATCTAGTCCCGGCGCGCGACGCGATTGCCGCGGCGGTGGCGCACTTCCTTATGGTGCTAGCCGTAGCTGACCCAGAGGTGGTGTGACGGCGATGAATCTGAGCACGTCCGGCCGGGGCGGTCAGGCGACAACGGTGGCGATGCTGGGCGCCGGTAGCGTGGTCTTCACCCGGGAGCTGCTGACCGACATCTTCGGCATGCCGGAGCTCGCCGGCACCCGGATCGCGCTGCACGACATCGACCCGGAGCGGCTCGAGACCGCGGAGGCGATCGCGCGGCGGCTTGCCGACCAGCTCGGGGTCAAGGCCGAGATCACCGCCTCGCTCGATCGCCGGGCGGCGCTGGATGGCGCCTCGTTTGTGATCAACTCGATCCAGGTGGGGATGTACCAAGCGACTCGGCGCGACTTCGAGCTGCCGGCGCGGTACGGACTGCGGCAGACGATCGCGGACACCATTGGGATCGGCGGTATCTTCCGCGGACTGCGCACATTTCCTGTGCTCGACGGCATCGCCGCGGACATGGCCGAGCTCTGCCCTGATGCCTGGTTGCTGAACTACACCAACCCGATGGCGATGAACATCAGCTACCTCGCCGCGGCCGCACCGCGGTTGAAAGTGCTCGGCCTGTGCCACTCCGTGTACTGGACGGTCCGCGGGCTGTGCGAGATCGTCGACGTTCCGTTTGCGGAGGTCAGCTACCACAGTGCGGGCGTCAACCACCAAGCGTGGATCCTGCGCTGGGAGCGCGAGGGTCGGGACCTCTACCCGCTGCTGGATCGGGCGATCGCCGGCGACCCGCAGTTGCGCCGCCGGGTCCGGGTGGACATGTACCGCCGCCTCGGCTACTACCCGACCGAGACCAGCGAGCACTCGGCCGAGTACGTGCCGTGGTACCTGGGGCACGATTCCGAGATCAACCGGCTGCGGATCCCGGTCGGCGACTACCTGCGGATCAGCGAGGAGAACCTGGCCGAGTACGCCGCCGATCGTAAGGCGGCGCTGGCCGACGAAGACCTGCAGATTCAGCGGGAGACCACCGAGTACGCACCTCAGGTCATTCAGAGCATCGCCGCCGCGATCCCGCGCCGGATCATCGCCAACGTTCCCAATCGAGGATTGATCACGAATCTCCCGGATGGTTTCGCCGTTGAAGTGCCGTGCGAGGTCGGCCCGCACGGTGCCGCTCCGCAGCCGGTCGGTGATCTCCCGGCACAATGCGCCGCGGTAAACCGCCCCTACGTCAGCGTCGGCGAGCTGACGGTCAGGGCCGCGATCGAGGGCGACCCACGACTGGTCCGGCAGGCCGCGATGGTCGACCCGAACGCCGCGGCTACTCTCACCCTGGACGACATCTGGTCCTTGTGCGATGACTTGACACTGGCACACGGCGAGCTGCTTCCCGAGCCGCTGCGCACGACGGTGACACCATGACCCAGCCGGAACTCGACCTGCTGGTGGTAGGCGACGCGAACCCGGACGTCGTGCTGTCTGGCGCGCCTCGGACGTTGCCGTTCGGGCAGCGCGAGCGACTGGTCGACAGCGGAACATTAACGCTCGGTGGTTCCGGGGCGATCACGGCCTGTGGCGCGGCGCGGCTCGGCCTGCGGACCGCCTTTGTGGGCCGGGTGGGCAAGGATGCGCTTGGCCAATACACGCTCGATGCGCTCGCCGAGCGCGGGGTCGATGTGTCCGGGTGCCTGGTCGACCCTCAGGCGGCGACCGGACTGACCGTCGTCCTCATCGACGGCGACGACCGGGCCATGCTCACCGCGCCTGGTTGCCTGCCGCTGCAGGCGGTCGAGGACGTCGATCCGCGGTTGGTGAACGCGGCTAGGCACGTGCACGTCAGCTCGTACTTCCTGCAGCCGCGGCTGGCGGCGGGTCTGCCGGACTGGTTCGCCGCGATCCGGGCCGAGGGCAAGACCACCTCGCTCGATACCAACGACGACCCGGCCGAGACCTGGGATAGCGGGGTCGCCGCCGCCCTCGCGCAGGCCGACATCCTGCTGCCGAACGAGGCCGAGGCACTCGCGCTGGCCGGCCGATCCGACGGCGACCTGCTCGCCGCGTGCCGGCAGCTGGCCACGATGGCGCGGCTGATCGTGGTCAAGCGCGGTACGGACGGTGCGCTGTCCTGGACGGACAACGGCCCCGTTACCACCCCCAGCCTGGATGTCGAAGTCGCTGACACGGTAGGCGCCGGGGACAGCTTCAACGCCGGATTCCTGGCCGGCTGGCTGGGCGGACACGCCGTCGCCGCGAGCCTGCAGCTGGCCAGTGCCTGCGGCTCGCTCTCCACCCGGGCGGCCGGGGGGACGGCGGCACAGCCCACCCTGGCCGAGGCCTACGCTGCGATCGGGTCACGGCGCTGGCCCGCCCGCGAACGGCGCCGGCGGTCGCCATGACAGCGCCCGATCCGGCTGCGCTGGCTGACCTGCGGCTTCGCGACTACACCCCGGTCACCGCCATTCGCCGGAACCTCACCACAGTGCCCCATCCGCTGGTGCCGGCCGTGGACATCCACAATCACGTCGGTCGGTGGCTTGCGCCGGACGGCGGCTGGCTCGTGCCCGACCTGACCGCGCTCTGCGAATTGATGGACGAGGTCGGGGTCGCGACCATCGTGAACCTCGACGGCCGGTGGGGCGACGAGCTCGCGGCCAACCTCGAGCGCTACGACGCCGCCTACCCGGGCCGCTTCGCCACTTTCTGTCACGTGGATTGGACCGCCCTACGCGAACCCGACCCGACCGGAGCGCTGATCTCCAGCCTGGAGCAGTCGCGCGATGCCGGCGCGCGTGGCTGGAAGGTATGGAAAGACCTCGGTCTCGGCGTGACCGATGACCGGGGCCAGCTGGTGCTGCCCGACGATCCCCGGCTGGCCGACGTGTTTCGCGCGGCCGGCGCGCTCGGTCTTCCGGTACTCATCCACACGGCGGATCCGGTGGCCTTCTTCGCTCCGCTGGACGCCCGCAACGAGCGCCTCGAGGAGCTGCTGATGAATCCGGACTGGTGGTTCGGAGCGCCGGGCTACCCGAGCTTCGACCGGCTACTCGATGCGCTCGAGGCGGTCGTGGCGAGTGCGCCGGGCACGACGTTCATCGGAGCGCACGTCGGCGGTGCCGCTGAAGATCTGGGTCGAGTTGACCGGATGCTGGCGGCGTACCCGAACTTCCACGTCGACATCGGTGGCCGGCTTGCCGAGCTCGGCCGTCAGCCACGGGCGGCCCGCCGGTTGATCGTCGAACACCCGGACCGGGTTCTGTTCGGCTCCGACGCATTTCCGCCCGACCGCGAGGTGTACCAGACCTACTGGCGCTTCCTCGAGACCGGTGACGAATGCTTCGCGTACGCACCCGGCTGTCCGATACCACCGCAGGGCCGGTGGGAGATCTCCGCGATCGACCTCCCACCCGACGTCCTGCGCCAGGTCTACGCCGACAACGCGCGCCGGCTGCTGGCTCGCTAGGGTCCGACTCCGGCCGGTAGACGCGTACTCTTCCTGCACGTCGAGCACCGGAGGTGGGCGGTCGGCGCCTCGGAGGACATGGTCCGGCGGTTGCCCAACGCCGAACTCGCCGTGTTCGAGAACTCCGCGCACATGATGTTCGTCGAGGAGCAGGACCGGTACCTCGTGACCGTCCGCCAGTTCCTCGACCGCATCGCAAGCTAGTGGCGGCGCTGGCTAGTTCGGCCGCAGCGCCATCCACAAGGCCTTGGCCGGTCGCGTCCCGGGATTGGACCAGCGGTGCGGCCGATCGGTGCGGAAGTGCAGCGAGTCCCCCGCGGTGACCCGGTACTTCTCCCCGTCGACCTCGAACTCGAGGGTGCCGCTGAGCACGTGGACGAGTTCCTCGCCGGAGTGCTCCATCGGCCGCGGGCCGGAGTCGGCGCCCGGCTCAACGGTCGCGGCAGCGGCCGCGATGAAGAACCGCCCGTACGGCCCACTGATGCTTTCCAGCGTTAACCCCTGCTTGGAGGTGTACACCGGCTTGCGCTCGTCGCGGCGGACCAGTGCGGCGATGCTGTCGAGTTCGACGTCCTCGCCGACGAAGTACGACACCGGCCGGTTCAGGGAGGCGGCCAGCTTGATGAGAGTAGTGATCGTCGGGACCATTCCATTGCGCTCGACCTTGTGGATCGCGGCGGCCGAGACTCCGGAACGCTCCGCCAGCTGTTGCAACGAAAGCCCCTTCTGCTGCCGGAGCCGGCGGACCTTCGGCCCGATGGAGTCAACGATCTGGTCGAGCACCGTGCCTCCCGAGAGGCCCGGTCTCGGGCCTCCTTGACTGCCTAATTGGCCGCTAGTATAAGCGACAGTGCGTTTCCTATCGGAAACGAAATGGGTAGCGTGACCGGGATAGGGGGCTGCCCGTGCCGATACGTGTCGTGGTCGTCGGCGGCGGCGCCGGAGGGATCGGCGCGGCTGGAGGCGTGAAGCAGGCGGCCCCGGACGCCGAGGTCACCGTCTTCACCGAGTTCGAAGATGTCGCCTATAGCCCGTGCGGCATCCCGTACGTGCACGGCCGGGAGATCGACGACTTCGCCTCGCTGTTCCTCGCGGACAAGCAGGCGTACGTCGATGCCGGGATCGACATCCACTACGAGACCAGAGTGACCGCCATCGACCTCGACCGCCGGACCGTGCACGTCGAAGGGCTGGACGGCGAGATCGGCGACATCCCGTACGACCGGCTCATCGTCGCCACCGGGTTCGACTACGCCGATCCCGGCGTGCCAGGAAGCGACCTGGGCGGGCTCTACTACGTCAAGAACATCCGCCGGGCGATGGAATGGGACCAGGTCCTCGACACGGTCCGCCGGGCCGTGGTGGTCGAGGCCAGCCCGCTCGGCTTGGAGATGACGACCGCGCTCGCGCACCGCGGCATCGAGACCCATCTGATCGACCCGCGTCCGTGGCCGCTGGCCGACGTCGCCGACCCGGACATCATGGCGCCGGTCGAGGAGTCCTGGGCCGAGATGGGCGTCATCATGCACTTCACTACCAAGCTCGAGGGGTTCCTCGGCAACGAGGCGGGCTCGGTTCGCGCGGTCGCCACCTCGACCGGCGAACTACCGTGCGAGCTGGCGGTCGTCTGCACCCACAAGCAACCGAACAACACGCTGGCCCGGGCGGCGGGCTTGGAGATCGGATCGACCGGCGGGCTCATCGTCGACGAGCGGATGGAGACCTCCCAATCCGGGGTCTTCGCCGGCGGCGACTGCGTCGAGCTCCCGCACGGGGTGACCTGGGTGCCGGTCCAGGGCCTGTCCGGCAGTCACGCGTACGCCCAGGGCAAGGTCGCCGGAGTGAACGCGGCCGGCCGGGAACGCCGATACTCCCCGGTCTACGTGCCGTGGGCGATGGTCGCCGGCAAGTGGATGATCGGCGGCGTCTCGTTCGGGGAAACCCTGGCCAAGGCGCTGGGCATCCCGTACGTGGTCGGCGTGGCCGACGGGATCTCCCGGGCACGCTACTACCCGGGGGTGCGCAAGACCCGCGTCAAGCTGCTTGGTGAGCCTGGCTCGCTGCGGTTGATCGGCGCCCAGATGGTCGGCGGCGAGGGGATCAAGGAGCGAGCCGACTTCCTCGCGATGGCGGTGCGGACCGGGATCACGATCGAGGACCTGGCCTGGATGGAGAACGTGTACTCGCCGCCGATCGGCGCCCTCAACGAACCGATCGCGCTCGCCGCCCAGAACGCGTTGAGCCGGCTGGCGTCATGACCCGCAGGCCGATCCGCACCGCGAATCTCCGGCTTGCCGGTTGGCTGCGCCGCAACTCCGAGCACTACCTGATGGAGGCGGCGCAGGTCGAGTTCGCCCGGCAGGTCGGCCGTCCCTCGCCGGTCGGCCCGACCGGCCCGGCGGCGCTGTTCTGGCGCCGCGTGTTCGTACCCATATACCGGCGCCTGCCGTGGACGGCAAGGCGCCGGGTGATGTCCCGGATGCCCGGCAGCCATCGGCGAGCCTGGAGCCATCCGCCTGAGCGTCGCGATCCCGCGATCTGACCGGACGCAGTGTCATCGACCAGACAGGAGTGAGCACCCGATGCCACAGCCGACAGTGAGCATGGAGCGTCCTGCCGAGGGCGCGTACCTGTTCAACACCGAGGAGAAGGTCTTCGAGGACATCCAAGCCAATCCCGGCGAGAAGGCGTTCGTCTTCATCCACACCGTGCCGTACGAGGGATCGGTGGCATTGGTCAACCTGCTTACCGCGACGCGGCTGCGGCGCAAGGGGTTTGACGTGCACATCGTGCTGTACGGCCCGGGCGTGCTACTCGCTTCCGGTACCCGCGGCTACCCAGCCGTGGGGCAGGAGGCGTTCCCCGGACACCTCGCGATCAATAACCAGATCAAGACGCTGCTCAAGGAGGGCGCGCACATCTACGCCTGCCGGTTCGCGATGGGTGCGCTCTACGGCTTCCGGGAGAGCGACCTGCTCGAGGGCGTCACCCCGTTCAACCCGCTGGACGTGCTCGACTCGGCGCTGACCGCGTGGCGGGCCGGCGCGTTCCAGCTGAACACCTGGACCGTCTGAGAGTTCTCAGCTATCTGCGGGAGCCTTTCCGGGGCGAGTGGGCTCGGTGAGCCGCAGGTAGATGGTGCGATGTTGCTCGGCGCTGGCCGACCATGGGTAGCGCCGAGCAACGGCCGGGCCGGCGGCCGCCAGCCGTGCGGCCAGCCTGCGGTCGATCAGGACCGTGCGCAGCGCGGCGGCCAGCTTGTCCGGCGCGCCTGGGGGCACCATCAGCGCGCCCTCGCCGTCGGTCAGGTACTCCCGGAACACCGGGATGTCGGTCACCACCGCCGGGAGTCCGGCGGCCAGCGCCTCGAGCACGACCAGCCCCCAGCCCTCGCTGACCGAGGGAAAGGCGAGCACGTCGGCGGCGTGGTACCAAGCGGGTAGCTCGGCGTCGTCGACCGTGCCCAGCTGCACGATGTCGTGGTCGAGGACCAGGCCGAGTTCCGCCGCCCGAGCCAGCGCCCGGTCCCGGTAGGCCTGGTGATCCTGGAAGGACTGCCCACCGATCACCGCGAGCATCGGGCTGGGCTCCAACTCGTCGCGCAAGCGCGCCAGCGCCTCGAACAGCTCGACGCTGCCCTTGCGCGGCTCGATCCCGCCGACCGCGAGGATGAGCGGGCGCTTGGTGGCGCCGGCCCGGAATCGCAGCTCGGCGAGGGACAGACCGGCGGGCGGTCGGGCGAAGCGGTCCGCCACCACCCCGTTGCGCACCACGGTCGCCCGCACGCCGTAGTCCTTCGCCAGCGTCCGCTGCCAGAACCGGCTGACTACCAGCACCTCGTCCGGCTCGAGCACGGCCTGGCGCTGGCAGTCGATGAGCGCTTCGGTGTGGAAGTCGTCGATGTGATGCACGGTGCGCAATACGGCGACCGGCGCGCCCTCGTCCCTGACCCGCGCCGCGGCCCGGGCCGAGATGCAGTCCTGGGTGTGCAGGACCTGGAACGAGCCCGCGGACTCGCGCAACGCCGCGGCCAACGCATCGACCGCGGCGAAGACCCGCTCCTCCAGAGTCGGTAACCAGGGCGGCGCCGGCACGATCGTGTACGGCACATCGACGCCGGTGAACCAGCCCTTTGCCGGATCGCCCAGCGCCACGATCTCCACTGGCTCCCCGAGCGCGACCAGCGCCTCGGCCAGGCGCAGCGTGTGCACCACACCACCGCGGGGTCGGGTGGAGTAGGTGATCAGCGCCACCCGCCGGGTCATGGCGACTCCTCGGCGAGACCGGCGTCGCGGCGCGCGATCGCGGCGGCGAGAAGCGCGGCCCGGGCGCCGCTCGGCGCGATCAGGCAGCCGGCCTCGGCCAGGATCTCCCGCTGGGCCGCCAGCCCTTGCGGGTCGGCGTCGGTGCCGAGCACGTGGGCTACGACCGCGGGTCCGGACAGGTCGGCTAGGACCGGCGCGAGCACCCCGGCTGGGTCTGGGTGCGCTCCGTGGCCGATTACCACGTCGAGCAGGAGCACCGCCGTGGCCGGGTCGGAGCCCGCCTCCCGAAACAGATCGATCCGCGCCTCCGCGTCGATCATGGGATGTGGCCGAGATGCGGTGAATTCCTCCTCGCCGGCGTCGATGCATACGTGCTCGCCCGGCGGCGCAGGTACCCGCCAGCCGGGCCGAAGCGGAGTGTTGGAGTAAATCGGTCCAAGCCGGCGGCTGAGTACGAGCATCGCCTGGTAGCACAGCGTGCCGCCGGAGAAGACCCCACGGACCGCGACCCGGTCCTGGTCGAGTGCGCGGATCGCGGCGTCCGCCTGCGCGCGCACGCCGGCCCGGAGGTCAGGTGCGGCGAGCCCGAGTGCGGTGAGCGCGGACTCGACCCCGTCGTCGATCGTCCCGGCGGACCGGACGACACCAGATCCCGCGCCGGTCTCGACGGTGGCGCCTTGCGCCACCACGATCAGCGGGGTGTCACCGGCCGCTGGCAGGATCGCGGCCAGCACCTGGGCGTCCGGTGGTTTGGACACCAGCATCAGGACCTGGACGTCGGGCTGGCCGGCCAGGGTCCGCAGCGCCGCCGCGGTCATCCGGCCGCCAACCGCCCGGGTCAGATCGCGGCCGCCGACGCCGATCACGGCGGCCACCCCGGTGCCGGCCGCGGACAGCAGCGCGAGAACCTCCTGTGCTCCGGTCCCGGCGGCGGCGACCAGGCCGACCGGCCCCGGCGGCACCGCGTTCGCGAAGCCGAGCCCGACTCCGCCGAGTACCGCGGTGCCGGCGCCTGGGCCCATGACCAGCAGCCCGAGCGCCTCGGCCCGGGTTTTCAGCCAGGCCTCGTCGTCGACCGAGACCCCGTCGCTGAACAGCAGTACGTGCAGCCCGGCGGACAGGGCTTGATGCGCGGCGAGCGCCGCGTACGGACCGGGCACGGAGACCACGGCGACGTTCGCACCGGTCAGCGTGGTCGCCGCCGCCGCGATCGTCCGCGGGCGAGCCGCAGCTGCGAGGTCTGGGCCGGACTCACCGGCCGACCCGCCGGCGAGCATCGCCTCGGCCGCGTCCAGGGCCTGTTCGGCATGGTCCGCGGTGTCCGCGCGCACCGCCAGAATTAGGTCGTTCGCCTGCGCCGGTTCGGCGTCCACGCCCTGCTTGGCCAGCACCTCCAGGTTCGGCGGGGTTCCCATCAGGGCGACTCCCCAGCTCACTCCGGCGCTACCGGCCAGGGTTCGGGAGGCGGCCATCAGCCGCATCGAGTCGTGGTAGGCGCCTGCTTTGCGGCGCACCGCAGCGGTCACGGTGATCCCTCAGTCAGCGCGACGGTCACTGCCGCTCCATTACCGATAGCAGACGGCACGTAGAGGATAGTGTGCGACCCGGGGTGCGGCAATACGATGCTGGGGTGGCAGCCCAACCTCCGGACCGCCCCGGGATCGACGAGCTGGCCCGACGCTGGCAGTCGGCCGAGGAACGGCTGTATCCGATCGTCATGGTCCGGCACGAGGCCTATGAGGCGGCGCTGGTGCTGGTCCGCGCGGTAGTGGACGAACTCGCCGAGGTCGGCGACGCGGAGGAGCTCGCGACGCGGTACGAGGACTCGGCCCGGCTGGTCGCGGACGCGGTCCGGGAGACCGCGGTGAGCACCGAGGGCCTCGACCTCGGGGTCGTCGCCGGGGCCGCGTTCAACATCCGGTACCGGGAGTTGCTGGCCGCGGCGCAACGCGAGCAGGCCAAGCAGCGGATCCGCGCGGCGGCGAGTGCCGGCGAGGATTGGGTGGTGCTGTTCGAGACCGGCCGGACCGAGTTCGCGCCGCTCTCGCCATACCGCCGCTTGGAGATGCGGATCGCTGACGGGCAGGGCTTGCACGCGTCGATCGTTCCCGACCCGTCGACCGGCGATCCGGTGTACGCGGTCGAGATCGTCCAGCTCGATCCGGCCACCGGCGACTGGGTCCACGAGGCGGAGCCGGCCGAGGCGCCGGTGACCTACCCGTCCCGGTCGGAGTGGGACCGGGCACTGGCCGACCTGCGGGCTGGCGAGCAACCCCCGCCCCGGTCTTGACACGGTCAGCCGGCGAGTGCCAGCTTCACTATGGTGAAGGCTCGTTCGCGAAAGTGTTTGACTTACGTGCAGTTTTCCCGAGGTGACACAGCGCAGTTTCTGGGGTGACGCGGATGTCCACGGACAAGGTCCAGCGGCGGGTTATCGACGGGCACAGCCACATCGGCGAGATGCAGGCGTGGAAGTTCTACGACCTCGCCGAACCGGTCAAGCCAACGGTGTACGAGTTCGCCTCGACCGGCGACTACCTCGGCTACCTCGACAAGCTCGGCGTCGAGCGTGGCCTGGTCATTTCCAACTACGGGATTCCGGTACAGAGCCAGCCGTTCGACCTCAATCCGCTGGTGCTGGATTCGGTGAGCGCGAGCGACCGGCTGGCCGGCGCGCTCTGGGTGTCGTTCCTCCCGCAGAACCGGGAGCTCACGCTCGAGACGCTGAAGAATGCCGGCGAGCGCGGCATCGTCGCGCTGAAGACGACATTCCTGCTCGGCGGGAACCCGGACCCGAACGGCTGGGACGAGGCCACCGCCGAAGTTGCCGAGGCCTGCTTCACTGCGGCCGAGACGCACGACCTGGTGTTCCACTTCCACACCAGTCCTGGCGGGGCCTCCGACCTGAACAACTTCGTGCCGCTGATCGAGAAGTACGGCAAGCGAGTCAAGATCTACCTGGTGCACTTCGGCGGTGGGGTCAGCGGCCACATCAAGCTGGTGCCGAAGTTCCTGGACTGGGTCGAGCAGGGCTACCGGGTGTACGCCGACACCACCTGGACGGTGGGGTTCGGTCCGCGTTGGCTGCTCACCGAGATCGAACGGCGCGGGGTTGGCGCGGACCGGGTCCTGTTCGCCTCGGACGAGCCGTGGAGCGACTTCTGGAGTGAGTACTACAAGATCGAAACGGTGCCGGTGAGCGAGGAGCTCAAGGACCGCGTGTTCTACGCCAACTTCGAGGCGCTTTATGGCCACAAGCTCGGTTGAGGCCAGGTCGGGCAGCGACGGGGCACCCGACGGGGCGCCGCTCACGCCACAGCTGAGCGCGCTGCTGACCGACCTGCAAAGCCGCGGGTTGCGCGTCGAGGACACCCTCGAGGCGCGACGTGGGGGCGCCGGCCCGGCCGACGCGGGCATGCTCTGGGTGGAGGGAGTGGCCGTCACGGTGCCGGTCGCCGCCCCGTTCGTGGCCGGCTCGCCGTATTTGCTGCGCGCCGAGGACGACGACGAGTACGCGATCTACCGCGACGGGGAGCGGGTCGCCTCGGCCCGGCGCACCACCCGGCCGCGGTACTACGACCTGACCACGGAGGACGGCATCCCGTACTGGCAGATCGCGTTGCTCCACCTCGACTCGGTGGCCAGCACGGTCATCCAGACCTGTATGTACTGGGACACCGCCGACGTGTGCCAGTTCTGCGGGATCGAGCTGTCGTTGCGGGCCGGCCGGACCATCCCGGTGAAACGGCCTGAGCACCTGGCCGAAGTGGCGCTGGCCGCGCGCGATCTCGACGGCGCGGTAGACGCGACCCTGACCACCGGCACTACCCACGGCCGGGACAAGGGCGCGACCTACATCGGCCGATGCGCACAGGCGATCAAGCAGGCCGCCGGGCTACCGGTCGAGGTTCAGTTCGAGCCGCCGGACGACCTCGAAGTGCTCGACCAGGTCCACGAGCTAGGGGCGGACTCGGTGGGGATGCATGTCGAGTCGTTCGACGCTGACGTGCTTGCCCGGATCGCGCCGGCCAAGGCGCGCACCGGGATCGAGGGCTACTTCCGGGCCTGGGAGCGCGCGGTGGAGGTCTTTGGCCGGGGCCAGGTCTCGACCTACGTCATCCTCGGTATGGGCGAGGACATCGACCAAACCGTGACCGGCTGCCGGCGCGCCATCGATCTCGGGGTGTACCCGTTCGTGGTGCCGCTGCGCCCGGTGCCCGGCACTCCGCTCGGCGATGTGCTGCCGCCGGACCCGGAGTACATGGAGTCGGTGTACCGGCGGGTCGTGCCCTACCTGGTCGCCCGCGGCCTCGGCTCGTGGAACGTTCGCGCCGGCTGTGCCCGCTGCCAGGCCTGCTCGGCGATGACCGCGATGGAGCGATCCCTTGGCAACAACGGGCGTCCAAGCCTTCCCCTCGTCGAAATCCGCTGAGCTCAGCTGCCGGCTGGTGGCAGGCCCGGGCGAGGTCGCGCTGCACCATGCCATCCGGCACCGGGTCTTCGTGGTCGAGCAGCAGCTATTCGACGTCGACGACCGGGACGAGCACGACTCCGATCCGGCGACCAGGCACGTGCTCGGGCTGGTGGACGGGGTCGCCGGCGGAGCGGTGCGGCTATACCCGCTAGCCGAGCCCGGGCTGTGGAAGGGCGATCGGCTGGCGGTGCTTGCGGCGTTTCGCCGGCACGGCCTCGGCGCGCCGCTGGTGCGGTTCGCGGTGCGCACGGCCGGCGCGCTCGGTGGGCACACCATGATTGCCTACATCCAGCTGCCGAACGTCGCGTTCTTCACCTGGCTCGGCTGGCATCCGGTGGGTGCGCCGGCCCCGTACGTCGGGGTTACGCACCAGCAGATGGCGATCCCGCTAGACCGGTGACGGACTCGCGGGTCAAGTCGAGCACGGTGGCCGTGGCCGGCCCCCGGCGTAGCCGGATCAGCCCACTGCCGTCAAGCGTCGCGATCCGCGCGCAGACCAGATCCCGCGCGGTGAACCTGGCAGCGCAGGCCTCGGCGCGGCCGGCCGGCACGCACAGCAGGAATGCGAACGCCGGGAAGCACACCAGCCAGCGGGCCAGCTCGGCACCCGCGGGCACCGGTAGCAGATCGAGGTCGACGGTCGCGCCGGCCCGGCTCCACTCGAGCAGCATTCCCAGCGACCCGATCAGCCCGGCCATGCTCACGTCCTTCGCGGCGACCACATCGCCCGCCTCGGCCGCCTCGGCGAGCAGCCGGACGTCGCCGGCCAGCCGCTTGCCTCGCTGCTCGACCGAGGTGAAGAACGGGAAGTCGGGATGCATCGAGCCGTCGAGGCAGCAGGCCAGCATCAGGTCC
>DATFRM010000133.1:0-2366 GCA_035263265.1 Actinomycetes bacterium | reverse complement strand
CTGCGCCCTCCGGCCCGGCGGCGTTCGGCGATGGGATACCGCCGACAGCCGTGGTCATGCTGCTCACCGCCGGATACGCGTCCCTGGTCGGGCTCCTGGTGACCGTCCTGGTCGGATATCCACTGACCTGGAGCACCGCGTTGATCGCCGGCTCGCTCGTCGGGGCGGGCGCGCTGCTGACCGCACGCGTCGTAGCGACGGTACCGGCCGGCACTGCCAGCGATGCCGATATCACGCCCACCCAGGTACCGCTCGAAACGTCCCGGCTCTCCCGCCGCCAGTTCATCGGCATCGCGGGTGGCGTAGTCGTGGCTAGTACCGGTGCAACCGGGGTCGGACTGCTGTTCGTGCCAGCCGAATCGGTGGCAACCGGAGGCGGGCCAGAACGATCGTCCGGGTTCGGGCCGGCCGTGTCGGTGGCCGACCTGCGGGGAGCCAGGACGCCGGCACCGGGTGGCACGAGGCGGCGATACCTACTCACTGCGCAGACCGCCGCGGTCCGGCTCGGGTCCGGACGCGAGATCGGGGCTTGGACGTACAACGGCCAGGTGCCCGGTCCGCCGATCACCGCGACCGTGGGCGATCTGATCGAGGTCACGCTGCGCAACACCGACATCGACGACGGCGTGACCGTGCACTGGCACGGCTACGACGTGGCGTGCGGCGAAGACGGCGCGCCAGGCGTGACCCAGGACGTGGTGGCACCGGGCGAGGAGTTCGGCTATCGGTTCCGCGCCGATCAAGCGGGGACCTACTGGTACCACACTCACCAGGCGTCTCATCGTGGAGTCCGCCGGGGGCTATACGGGACGCTCGTCGTGACGCCACGCGGACCGCGGACAGATGAGGCCGGCGCTTCCACGGGGCAGCTGGATCTGACACTGCCGGTGCACACCTTCGATGGCGCTGTCGTGATAGCCGATCAGGACGAGCGCGCGGAACACACGGTGCCGGCCGGTACTCACGTGCGATTGCGGTTGATCAACACCGACTCGGCTCCGCACCGGTTCGCGCTGGCCGGAACGCCCTTTCGGGTGGCGGCCGTCGACGGCCGGGACCTCAACCAGCCGGGCGAGGTCGTCGGCATGGGGCTGCGCCTGCCCGCGGGCGGACGGTACGACCTTGTCTTCGCGATGCCGGACACGCCGGTGGCGCTCGTCGTCGACAACGATCGCGCCGGCGGACTCCGGCTGCACCCGGATGACCACATCGGCCCCCCGAGTGCGGACACGGCCGTCGAGAACACCTCCGGCTGGCCGGAACTCGACCTGCTGCGTTACGGAGTGCCGGCCGCGGTTCCGTTCGGTACCGGTAGCCGCGCCGACCGGCACTTCATCATGGTTCTGGACCGCGGTGTGGCCATCGTCGACGGCCGGCCGGCGTACGCGCAGACCGTCAACGGCCGTGGTCACCCGTCGATCCCGGATCAGCTCGTCGCCGAGGGCGATCTCGTCCGGTACACCGTGGTCAACCGGAGTCTGGAAACCCACCCGTGGCATCTGCACGGCCACGCCGTGCTGATCTTGTCCAGGAACAGCACGCCGGCGTCCGGGAGTCCGCTGTGGATGGACACCTTCGACGTCCGCCCAGGCGACGTGTGGGAAGTCGCGTTCACGGCCACGAATCCCGGGGTCTGGATGAACCATTGCCACAACCTGCCCCACGCGGATCAGGGAATGATGCTGCGGCTCTGCTACGACGGGGTCACCACGCCGTTCCACGGCTCGCACACCGCTCCCAGGGCCGACACGACCACGGGTCACAGCCATGGCCCCTGACCCGTCGATGGTCGCTCGTCGCGCCGTCCCCGGCCCCGACCGCGCCACCGCCGATCTCGTTGCGCACGTGCGCACCTACAGCCGCGCCGTCATCGAATCCGAGCTGCGCAGGCTGGCCCGCCGGGCACCGTCATTGCGTCGCCACGACATGGACACCATCGACGCGGCGCTGCAGGAACTCACGGAGTCATTGCTGCTTTCCCGGCTACGCGGCCTGCCGCAGCACACGGCACGGCTGAAGCTCCTCTTCGACACAACGACGGAGGCCCGTGATGCCGAATGATTGGATCGCGAGTAAGGAGGCCGCCGGAGGCTATACCGCACGAGCCGCCGGTGCGGCACCGGCGGCGTCGGTGCGCTCGAAGTACCGCGTGCATAGCCGCAGTCGGCGTGCGTGCCAAACCATGTATGTGCCGAGGGTGAGCAAAAGAACGTGTGGGTCTGCGCCTGGATGAGCAGCAGCAGGTGTTCGATGTAGTGCCAGAACTGGATGACCAGCGCCACGGTCCACCAGAGCCGGGCTCGACCCGCGAACCCCGGCCGAAGCAGGAACAACCCGACAAGCATCACGATCGCGTACCAGTAGTG
>DATFRM010000132.1:0-3066 GCA_035263265.1 Actinomycetes bacterium | reverse complement strand
CTACCGGGACTGGCGGGCCGCAGGCGCGGAATTCCTCACCGAGCCGCAGGATCGGGGAGCCGAGATCCGCTGTTACATGCGCGACCCCGACGGCCACCTGATCGAGGTCGGCCAATCCACCCGGCGTTAGGAACTCGGCGCTCGAGTTGTGCTGCTACGCCGGACTAATACAACGGGCTCAAAGTATGCGCTGATTGACGTACCAACTGTCGACGCACAGGCGACGCGGACTCATCGCTGACGAGGCGGTTTTGACAACGTCCGCCAAGGCATCGTGAGGCGCTCGACCACTCGACACCTTGTGTCAACGTGGCGCGGTTAGCGTGCGGGGGCTTCGTCTCGAGCCGGTACTCCAGGTAGGAGGGCCTCGCTATGGGCACGGTTGACCGGCGCACGTTCCTGAAGATGATCGGCGTTCCCGCGGTGGCGGCGGCGCTTCCATTGGATCTCGGCAAGGCGCTTGCCATCCCAGCCAACAACCGGACGGGTTCGATCAGCGACATCGAGCACGTCATCTTCCTGATGCAGGAGAACCGTTCCTTCGACCACTATTTCGGTACTTTGCGCGGAGTCCGCGGCTTTGCGGATCCGCACCCGGTGACGCTGCCTTCGGGCCAGAGCGTGTGGCATCAGACAGATGGCGCGGGTGGCGAGCTGCTTCCGTTCCGGCCCGACGTGCCGGACCTCGGCCGTACCTTCCTGCCCGATCCGCCGCATGGGTGGAACGACTCGCACGCCGCGTGGAACGGGGGCCGGTACGACCAGTGGGTGCCCAACAAGGGCGTGACGACCATGACCTACCACGTCCGGTCGGACCTGGCCTACCAGTTCGCACTCGCGGACGCGTTCACCGTCTGCGACAACTACCACTGCTCGCTGCTCGGGCCGACCGATCCGAACCGATACCACATGTGGACCGGGTGGGTCGGCAACGACGGCTCCGGTGGCGGCCCGGTTATCACCAACGCCGAGGCGGGCTACGACTGGTCGACCTATCCGGAACGGCTCGAGCGAGCCGGCATCTCGTGGAAGATCTACCAGGACAGCGGCGTGGGATTGGACGCCCCCGGCTTCTGGGGCTGGACCGACGACCCGTTCATCGGCAACTACGGCGACAACTCGTTGCTGTACTTCCACCAGTACCAGAACGCGTTACCCGGCAATCCGCTGGCCGACCGGGCGAAGACCGGTACCGAGATTCGCCTGCTCAACCGCGATCCCGAGGCGCTACTCAGTGACTTCCGCGAGGACGTGCGGAACGGCCGGCTGCCCGAGGTCTCCTGGATCGTCGCGCCCGAGGCGTACACCGAGCACCCGAACTGGGAGCCGGACTTCGGTGCGTGGTACCTCTCTCAGGTAGTCGACATCCTGGCCGACAGCCCCGACGTGTGGAGCAGGATGGCGCTCTTCGTCACCTACGACGAGGAGGGCGGATTCTTCGACCACCTGGTCCCGCCTACGCCACCGCAGACGCCTGCCGAGGGCAAGTCAACGGTGCCGATCACCAACGAGATCTTTCCCGGCGACGGGTTCCACCCGATTGGTCCGTACGGGCTCGGGATCCGAGTGCCGATGATCGTTGTTTCGCCATGGACCAGAGGGGGCTGGGTCAACTCGCAGCTGTTCGACCACACCTCGATGATCCGATTCCTGGAGATGCGGTTCGCCGCCGGGCGGCCCGACCTAGTTGAGTCCAACATCACGCCCTGGCGGCGCGCGGTCGTCGGCGACCTGACCAGCGCTTTCGACTTCAAGACGCCGAATGCCGTCAAGCTCCCCCGGCTACCGAGCACCGATGACCTCAAACCCGCGGACCTGACCCGGCAGCCGGACCAGGTGCCAGTTCCGCCCGCCGACCAGCGACTGCCTCAGCAGGAGCCGGGGGTGCGGCACGCGCGGGCGATCCCGTACACCCTGCACGCGGACGGGCGCGTCGCTGGGTCGTCCTTCAGTCTCGATCTCGGAAGCTCCGGCGACGCGGCGGCAGTGTTCCAGGTTCGGACCCCCGGCGACGCCGCGCCACGCAGCTACACCATCGAGCCGGCTCAGCAGCTGACCGACAGCTGGGACGCGGCGGCCGGGTTCGACTTGTCGGTGTACGGACCCAACGGCTTCTTCCGTCGCTTCAAGACAGACGGTCCCGCGCGGTTGGACGTCACGGCGTCCTACCAGGAGTCGAACCACAAGATCGCGCTGACAGTGTGGAATCGCGGCGCCCACCGCGCCGACGTGAGGATCCGTGATGGGTACAGCGCACAGGTCGCGAAGCTCTCGCTGCGGGCCGGCGCACCCGCGACCGAGGACTGGTCGCTGGCGCGCACCCGCGGCTGGTACGACCTGGTCATCGCGGTCGAGGGCGATCCATCCCTCGAGTACCGGTATGCCGGCCACCTCGAGGACGGCAAGGACAGCATCAGCGACCCCGCGATGGGTGGGCTGATCTGAGCGACAGCACTCCGCTCGGCGTAACAGGAGCGCCGTGCGGGTCCACTCGCTCACCCGCCGACGTAGTGGCTCATGCCCTCGCGCTCGTGATCACGGTCGGGTGCCGACCAAGCCGGTCTGGTACGCGATGACGACTAGCTGTGCGCGGTCGCGCGCTCCCAGCTTCACCATCGCGTGGCTGACATGGGTGCGGGCGGTGGCCGGACTGAGGAACAGTTCGGCGCCGATTTCGTCGTTGCTCAGCCCCTGACCCACCAGGGCCAGCACTTCACGTTCGCGTTGCGTCAACACCGCCAGCCGGTCGTCCGCGGCCTGGGTGGCAATCCGGTCCGCGGTGAACTGAGCGATGAGGCGCCGGGTGATCCGCGGCGCGAGCAATGCATCTCCTGCGGCGACCACCCGGATGGCGTGCAGCAGCTCGGCCGGACCGGCGTCCTTGAGCAGGAAGCCACTCGCACCGGCCTGCAGCGCCTCGAAGACGTACGCATCGGTGTCGTATGTGGTCAGGATCAGCACCCGGACCTGTTCGAGGCCGCGCGTCTTGGCGATCTCGCCGGTGGCCTTGATCCCGTCTAACTCTGGCATGCGGATATCCATGAGCACGACGTCGGGCCGAGTGGC
>DATFRM010000131.1:0-4013 GCA_035263265.1 Actinomycetes bacterium | reverse complement strand
GCCCTGGACGCGCTGTGCGCGCTGGCCGACCAGCTGCGCCGGGAAACCGTGGGCGACCAGGTCAGCTATGTGGTGAACCGCAACATCAACTTCACCAATGTCTGCTACACCGGGTGCCGGTTCTGCGCGTTCGCGCAACGGCGCACCGACGCCGATGCGTACACGCTCTCGCTGAGCCAGGTCGCCGATCGAGCGGCGCAGGCGCGCGAGCTCGGCGCTACCGAGGTGTGCATGCAGGGCGGCATTCACCCGGATCTGCCGGGCACCGCGTACTTCGACCTGGTCCGCGCGGTCAAGGACCGGGTGCCGGACCTACACGTGCACGCGTTTTCGCCGATGGAGGTCGTGAACGGGTCGGTGCGGACCGGGCTCTCGATCGCCGACTGGCTGACCGAGGCGGTGGCGGCCGGTCTGGGTAGCATCCCGGGCACCGCGGCCGAGATCCTCGACGACGAGGTGCGCTGGATACTGACCAAGGGCAAGCTGCCGGCCCGGACCTGGATCGACGTGATCACGACCGCGCACCGGCTGGGCATCCGCAGCAGCTCGACGATGATGTACGGCCACGTCGACCATCCCCGGCACTGGGTGGCGCACCTTCGAGTGCTGGGCCGGATCCAGGATGAGACCGGCGGCTTCACCGAGTTCGTGCCGCTCCCATTCGTGCACCGCAACGCTCCGATCTACCTGGCCGGACTGGCCCGGCCGGGCCCGACGATGCGGGAGAACCGGACTGTGCACGCCATGGCGAGGCTGCTTCTGCACGGGCGGATCGCCAACATCCAGACCAGCTGGGTCAAGCTCGGCGTGGCCGGCACCCGGGCGATGCTGCAGGGCGGCGCCAACGACCTAGGTGGCACGCTGATGGAGGAGACGATCAGCCGGATGGCCGGGTCCGAGCACGGTTCGGCGAAGACTGTGGCCGAACTGACCGAGATCGCAGCGGGCATCGACCGTCCGGTGCGGCAGCGCACGACCACCTACGGCTGGGTCGAGTAACCGCCCTCGGCTAGCTACGAAGCTGCCGATAACGACCACGACCGAACCCGTGCCTGCCCCCGCAGACACTGAACCCAGCATGCCCAATCTTGGCAGACCGACTTGACGGTTCTAAGTAACCGGCGTGTAATTTCACCAATGTCGTTCACTTGGGTGACGGCGCTCATGGAAGAGCACGGGGTTGAGGAGGACGCCATGAGCAAGGTCTTCCTGCTGTTCGGCGACGCCGAAGAGGAGTTGGGCTGGCAAGAGCGGGCGTTGTGCGCGCAGACGGATCCCGAGGCGTTCTTCCCCGAGAAGGGCGGCTCGACCAGGGAGGCGAAGCGGGTCTGTCTGGCCTGTGAGGTCAGGGCCGAGTGCCTGGACTACGCGCTCGCGCACGATGAGCGGTTCGGGATCTGGGGCGGGCTGTCCGAGCGGGAGCGGCGGCGGCTCAAGCGCCGCGCGGTCTAAGTCGTTCGAGCCTGGTCGGGATCGAGAACCCCGAGGCTCAGGTACGCGAGCGACCGACGCTGCCAACGACGTTCGCGTAGGGTAGGACGGCCCGGCGCGGTGCCGGGAGCCGAAGTCCCGACGACACGGACGGGGTCGAGTTACCGCGAGCATGTCCGTTCAACCTGACTCCATCGAGTTCGCCCGGCACGACGTCACCGCCGTTCTCGTCACCCATGACGGCGAGCGGTGGGTCGGCCAGGTTTTGGACGCGATCGCCGGTCAGGAACGGCCCATCCAGCGATTCGTGGCGGTTGACACCGGCAGCCGCGACCGGACCGTGGAGATCCTCTACGACACCGTCGGTCCAGGCCGGGTCATCACGCGGCCCCGGGACACCGGCTTCGGACACGCGGCCGGCTTCGCGGTCAACGCGGTGTTCGGCGGCGGCACGGCACCGGTGGTCCGCGGCGAACCTGGCGAGCCGGTGGAGTGGGTCTGGCTGCTGCACGACGACTGCGAGCCGGACCCGAGCGCACTGTTCTATCTGCTCAAACTCGCCGACGAGGACCCGGAGATCGGTGTCGTCGGTCCGAAGGTGCGCGGTTGGTACAACCGTCGCGACCTGCTCGAGGTCGGCACCACGATCGCGCCGAACGGCCGCCGGGAGACCGGACTCGACCACGGCGAGACCGACCAGGGACAGCACGACGGGCAGCGCGAGGTGCTAGCGGTCGGCAGCGCGGGCATGCTCGTCCGCCGCGACGTGTGGCAGATGCTCGGCGGGTTCGACCGCGCGCTCCCGATGATGCGCGACGACCAGGACTTCTGCTGGCGGGTCAACATGGCCGGCTGGCGGGTGATGCTCAATACCGACGCCATCGTCTACCACGCCGAAGCGGCCGCCCGGGAGCGGCGCAAGATCTCCACCCGGGTCGGGCGCGCGAATTTCCTCGACCGCGCGCACGCGCTGTTCGTGCTGCTGGCCAACGTCCCGCTGCGCCGGCTGCCGATCGCGATGCTGCGGGTCGGTGCCAGCACGATCGGCCGCGCGATCGGTTACACGCTCGCCAAGCTGCCCGACTACGCGATCGACGAGGCGCTGTCGCTGCTCTACGTGATCGGCCGATTCCCGGCGCTCGTGCGCGCCAGGATGGTCCGCCGCCGGTACCGGCGAGTGCGGCCCAAGGACCTGCGGCTGCTGTTTCCGCCGCGGTGGAGCCAGCTGCGGCACATGGTCGACACGATTGCCGAACGGCTGCCACATAGCCACGTTGGCGCGGAAGCCATCGCCGGCAAGCACCGGGCGGCCGAGTCAGGTCCGGTCGGCGAAGAATCCGAGGACCTGGAGACCAACGACCTGTCGGTGATCGGCCGGTTCATCCGGCAGCCGATGGTGGTGCTCGGGGCGGCGCTGCTCGCGATCACCGTGCTTGCCTGCCGGGAGCTGCTCGGTGCCGGACAGCTGATGGGCGGTGCGCTGCTCCCTGCTCCGAGCGACTGGCACCGGGTTTGGGACAACTACTTCGCGTCCTGGCACGCGGTGGGTGTCGGCAGCGGCACCACCGCGCCGCCGTACCTGGCGGTGGTCGGCTCGCTGGCCGCGGTAGTCGGCGGCGACGCAGGCCGGGCCATCAACCTGCTGATCCTCGGCTGCGTGCCGCTAGCCGGGCTGACCGCGTACCTGGCCGTCCGCAAGGTCGTGGCCTCGCGGCTGGTGCGGATCTGGGCATCCGCCGCGTACGCGCTGCTGCCTGCGGTCACCGGCGCGGTGGCGGCTGGCCGGCTTGGCACCGCGGTGGGCGCGGTGCTGTTGCCGCTGGTCGGGCTCGGTGCGGTCCGCGCGCTCGGATTGGACGGTCGGGCCGCGAGTTGGCGGGCGACCTGGGCAACCGGCCTTGTGCTGGCCGTGATGGCCGCGTTCGTCCCGGTGGCATGGCTGCTCGCGGCCGTGCTCGGTGCTGTCGCGCTGCTGCGGCTGCGCCGGATCGGCAGCCTGGCCCGGATCGCCGTGATTTTGATCACTCCGGCGCTACTCCTGGTGCCGTGGTCGATCGACCTGTTGCGCCAGCCGAGCCTGTTGTTCCTCGAGGTCGGCCTGCCCGGTCCCGAGCTGTCCGATCCGAACGTCTCGCCGCTCGAGCTACTCCTGCTGCATCCCGGTGGGCCGGGGATGTACCCGGTGTGGATCACGCTGGGCATCCTTCTGGTCGCGGTGATCGCGCTGTTGCGCGCCGACCGCCGCCGCATTGTGGTGGCCGGTTGGACGATCGTGGTGTGCGGCCTTGCGGTCGCGGTCGTGATGAGCAGGACGGAGGTGACCGGCCCCACCCTGGCCGAAGCGGTGCCGGCCTGGCCCGGCTTCCCGACCGTGGTGATGGGCGCGGGCATACTGCTAGCCGCACTGATCGGAGCCGAGGGTGCCCGGGAGCGACTGGCCCGCACCTCGTTCGGATGGCGCCAGCCGTTTGGCCTGGTGATGTCGGTGCTCGCCGTCGTCACCCCGGCCCTGGCCGGACTGTGGTGGGTAACCACTGGTGCGAATGGGCCGGTAGAGCGCCGCGACCCCGTGGTGCTGCCGG
>DATFRM010000130.1:0-2719 GCA_035263265.1 Actinomycetes bacterium | reverse complement strand
CGACACGTACGGACTTGACGTCGACCCGGACGCGCTGCTGGAGGAACTTGGCGTCGGCGACCGGCAGCGGGTGGAGATCGTCAAAGTGCTCTACCGTGGCGCCCGCATTCTGATCCTGGACGAGCCAACCGCCGTGCTAGTACCGCACGAGGTGGATGAGCTGTTCGACAACCTGCGCGGTCTCAAGGCCGAGGGCCTCACCGTTCTGTTCATCTCGCACAAGCTCGACGAGGTGCTCGCGGTAGCCGACGAGATCACCGTGATCCGGCGCGGCACCACGGTCGCTACCGTGCACCCCGGTGATGTGACCGCACGAGACCTTGCCGAGCTCATGGTCGGCAGCGAGCTGCCCACACCGGAGACCCGCGAGTCGACCGTGACCGACGAGGTCGTGCTCGAGGTCCAGGGACTGACCTTGCGGACTCCGGACGGCCGTGCCCTGCTCGACGACATCTCGTTCGCCATTCACAGTGGCGAGGTGCTCGGGATCGCCGGCGTCGAGGGAAATGGGCAGGCCGAGCTGGTCGAGACGATCATGGGAATGCGGCACCCGGCCGCCGGGACGATCCGGCTCGGCGACACCGACATCACCGGATGGTCGACCCGTCACCGCCGGGAGGCCGGCATCGGCTACATTCCCGAGGACCGGCAGCGGCACGGCTTGTTGCTCGAGGCGCCGCTGTGGGAGAACCGCATGCTCGGCTACCAGACCGTGCCCCCGAACGAGCATGGCGGCTGGATCGATCGCCGCGGTGCCCGCGCCGACACCGAGCGCATCGTGGGCACGTACGACGTCCGAACGCCGGGGATTGACGTGACGGCGTCCTCGCTGTCCGGCGGTAACCAGCAGAAGCTCGTCGTCGGCCGCGAGATGAGCGGGTTGTCGAAGGTGCTGATCGCCGCCCACCCGACCCGCGGGGTCGACGTCGGCGCCCAGGCCGCGATATGGGACCACCTGCGAGCGGCCCGGGCCGCGGGTCTGGCCGTGCTGCTGATCTCCGCGGACCTGGACGAACTGATCGGTCTGTCCGACACGCTTCGGGTGATCCTGCGCGGCCGGCTGGTGGCCAGTGCGGATCCGGCCACAGTGACCCCGGAGGAGCTCGGATCGGCCATGACCGGTGCGGGAGACCAGCCATGACTGGCTGGCTGTCACGTGATCGGCTCAACCGGGCGGCGTTAGCGCTGGCCGCGCCGTTGCTGGCGATCGTGGTCTCGATCGTGCTGACCTCGCTCATACTGCTTCTCGGGGGGTATTCGCCGAGCAAGACGATCTCGGTCATGCTCGAGGCCGCCGACCGCCCGCGAACGCAGACCCAGATCCTGAACTCGGCGACGCTGTACTACCTGTCCGCTGTCGCGGTCGCGATCGGCTTCCGGATGAACCTGTTCAACATCGGGGTGGATGGGCAGTACCGGCTAGCCGCCCTGATTGCCGCAGCTGTGGGCGGGGCGATCTCGTTGCCGGCTCCGCTGCACGTGTTCGTCACGTTGCTGACCGCGGTGCTGGTCGGCGCGATGTGGGCGGGGATCGCCGCCGTGCTCAAGGTCACCCGAGGGGTCAGCGAGGTCATCTCGACGATCATGCTGAACTTCATCGCAACCGGGTTGATCGCCTGGTTGCTCAACGTCGATCGGCTGGCCGTGCCGGTGGCCGGTAGCAACAACATCGGAACGAAGCCGATCCCACCGTCCGGGCAGGTGCCGGGGATCTCGCTGATCTCCGGATCCTCGCTGAAGGTATACGGGCTGATCGTGCTCGCTATCGCGGTCGGCATCGGCTACCACGTATTCCTCGGCCGAACCCGGATCGGCTTCGACCTTCGAGCCACCGGCCTGTCCGAGCAGGCCGCGGTGGCCAGCGGAGTGAATGTCAAGCGGATGGTGCTGCTGGCGATGCTGCTATCGGGTGCGGTCGCCGGCTTGGTCGGCATGCCCGAGCTGCTTGGTGCCTCCTTCTCCTACGCGCTTAACTTCCCGGCCGGGCTGGGCTTCACCGGAATCGCGATCGCACTGCTCGGCCGGAACCGGGCCGTGGGAATGGCGTTCGCGGCACTGTTCTGGGGGTTCCTGGACAGCGCCGGCAATGCGCTGGACATCAACCGCATCCCCAAGGAGATCGTGATCATCCTGCAAGGCACGATGGTGCTCGCCGTGGTCATCGTGTACGAGCTGGTGCGCCGGTATCGGATCGCCGCCGAGCAGCGCCGGGTCAGTCGCGAGCTGGCCAGCGTCCCGGCGGCCGAGGGGGTGTCGGTATGACCACTTCGGGCCTGACCGTCGGTGCCCCCGAGGCGCCCGCTCCGACACGAGTCCGCCGGACCGACTGGCGGCTGCTGCTCCTTGGCTTCTTCGGGCTGTTGACATTGCTGTCCGTGGTCGAGGTGATCACCGGTGACAACACGCTGGTGTCGAGCGGGCAGATCAATGCAGCGGTGCTGGCCGCGGTTCCGATCGGTCTGGCGGCCCTCGGTGGTTTGTGGTCGGAGCGCGCCGGCGTGGTCAACATCGGCCTCGAAGGCATGATGATCCTCGGTACCTGGTTCGGTGCCTGGGGTGCGCTGCAGTTCGACAGCCCGTGGATCGGCGCGCTGGTTGGCGTGATCGGCGGCGCTCTTGGCGGCCTCGTGCACGCAATCGCAACCGTGACGTTCGGTGTCGACCAGATCGTGTCCGGTGTCGCGATCATCCTGCTCGGCACCGGGATCACCCAGTTCCT
>DATFRM010000129.1:0-3636 GCA_035263265.1 Actinomycetes bacterium | reverse complement strand
GCGTACGCCGCCTCGATCTCCGGAATGCCCTGCCCGGACAGCGCCGAGTAGATGGTCAGCAGGTTCGAGATGCCGGGCTTGTTCTCCTCGTCGTAGCGGATCTCCCGCTCGGTGTCGGTGACCGCACTCTTGATCTTCTTGGCCGACACCGCCGGGTCGTCGAGCAGGTCCAGGATGCCGCCCGGGGACGACGTCGACTTGCTCATCTTCGCGGTCGGATCCTGCAGATCGAGGATCTTCGCGGTCGCCCTGATGATGTGTGGCTCCGGCAGCGGGAACGTCGGGCCGTACCGGCTGTTGAACCGGTTGGCCAGGTCGCGGGTCAGCTCGAGGTGCTGGCGCTGGTCCTCGCCGACCGGAACCCGGTTGGCGCGATACACGAGGATGTCCGCGGCCTGCAGTATCGGGTAGGTGAACAGACCGACGGTCGCGCGGTCCGCGCCCTGCTTGCCGGACTTGTCCTTGAACTGGGTCATCCGGCTGGCCTCGCCGAACCCGGTCAGGCAGCCCAGCACCCAGGCCAGCTGGGTGTGCTCGGGCACGTGGCTCTGCACGAACAGAGTGCACCGATCCGGGTCGAGCCCGGCCGCCAGGAGCTGGGCCGCGGATTTCCGGGTGCGGTCGCGGAGCAGTACCGGATCGGTCTCGACCGTGATGGCGTGCAGGTCGACGACGACGTAGAACGCGTCGTGGTCCTCCTGTAGCGCCACCCACTGCCGGAGGGCGCCGAGATAGTTACCGAGGTGGAACGAGTCGGCGGTCGGCTGAATACCGGACAGAACGCGCGGACGAGCGGGCATGGCGCGCATTCTCTCAGGTTTCGCCACCCGGTGTGTTCGCCTGGGTAGTCGCCTCTCCGGCGCCTGACCTGGCCCGAGCCGGCCGGCCACCGTTGGTCTCCGGCGGCTCGGCACTGGCCCCTGGAATATCGGCGGTCGCGATCTGGACCGGGTCGACGCCTGCCGTGCCCGGCGGCTCGACCGGCTGCTCCGATGGTGGCGTTACCTTCAGCCTCGAGATGCGCCGCCCGTCCATCTCGATGACGGTGAGCTTGGCTCCGTTCACCTCGACCGACTCCTGCGCCTGCGGCAGATGCCCGAGCGCGGCCACGACGAACCCGGCCACCGTCTCGTACGGTCCATGGGGCAACGAGATCCCGGTGGCCTCCGCGAAGTCCTCGCAGTTGAGCAGACCGTCGACCTCCATCTCGCCGCCGCCCAGCCGCTTGGCCGGGGCCGGGGTCTCCAGGTCGTACTCGTCGCGGATGTCACCGACCAGCTCCTCGACGAGATCCTCGAGCGTGACGATGCCGGCGGTGCCGCCATACTCATCGATCACCATCGCCAAGTGGTGACCCTCCCGCCGCATTTCCCACAGCGCGGACAGCACCCGCTTGGTGGCCGGCAGCATCATGACCTCGCGGGTGAGGTCGCCGACTCGCACGGACCGGGACGCGATCTCCGGGTCGAACAGGTCGCGCACGTGCACGAAGCCGACCACGTCGTCGTGAGAGTCGCGGAACACCGGATATCGGGAGTGCGGTTTGGCGGAGGCGCCCTTGACCGCCCGGAACACCGGTGTGTCCGCGTCCAGAAAGTCCACCTCAGTTCGCGGGATCATCACCTCGCGCAGCTGGCGGTCTCCGGTGGAGAACACCTCCCTGATCAACCAGCGCTCATGCGAGCCCAGCGCCTGGTTGCCCTCGACCAGGTCGCGCAGCTCGTCCTGGGAGATCTCCTCCCGCCCGGCGTTGGGATCGCCGCCGAGCAGCCGCACGACCAGGTTCGTCGACATCGACAGCAGCCAGATCACCGGCCTGGACAGCCGCGCCATCGCGTCCAGGAACGGCGCCACCATCAGCGAGAACCCCTCGGCCCGTTGCAGCGCGAGCCGTTTCGGGGCCAGCTCGCCGAGCACCAGCGAGAAGTACGAGATCACGATCGTGATCCCGATCAGGGACAGCGTCCGGGCCAGTCCGGCCGATATCCCGCGCGCCTCCAGCCACGGCGCGAGGTCATCGACCAGGGTGGCGGCGCCGAACGCGGCCGACAGGAATCCGGCCACCGTCACGCCGACCTGGACCGCCGCCAGGAACCGGTTCGGGTCCTTGTGCAGCGCGGCCACCCGGGCCGCGCGCCGGCGCCGCCGCGGGCGCGGGTCCTGGGTAAGCGTCTTGATCTGGCTCTCCCGCAGGGAGACCAGCGCCATCTCAGCGGCGGCGAAGAAGCCGCCGATCAAGATGAACAGCAGGACGAGCAGGATGCTGCCGAGCGTCGAGTTCACTAGGTGTCCCACACCGGCCTGGGTCGCGATCCGCCGGTACTACATGGATCGTCCACGACACCTAGCCTAGACACTGCGGTCGCCGTCGAGCCGAGCCCCTTTTGGCCAGGTTGGCGGCCCGCCGCGCAACCAGCGGCGATGGATCAGCCCGTCATCGCGGTGTGCAGGTTGTCGTCCAGCGTGGACAGGAACTCCTGGGTGGTCAGCCACGGGGTGTCCGGGCCGACGAGGATGGCCAGGTCCTTCGTCATCCGGCCGCTCTCCACGGTCTGGATGCAAACCCGCTCCAGCGTCTCGGCGAACCGGACCAGATCTGGCGTGTCGTCCAGCTTGCCGCGATGGGCCAGGCCGCGGGTCCATGCGAAGATCGAGGCGATCGGGTTGGTCGAGGTCTTCTCACCGCGCTGGTGTGCCCGGTAGTGCCGGGTAACCGTGCCGTGCGCGGCCTCCGCCTCGACCGTGCGGCCGTCCGGAGTCATCAGCACCGAGGTCATCAGCCCGAGCGAGCCGAACCCCTGGGCGATCGTGTCGGACTGCACGTCTCCGTCGTAGTTCTTGCACGCCCAGAGAAAGCCGCCCTCCCACTTCAGCGCCTGCGCCACCATGTCGTCGATGAGCCGGTGCTCGTACTCCAGCCCGGCCTGTTTGAAGTCGGCAGCGAACTCGGCCTCGAAGACATCGGCGAACAGGTCCTTGAACCGGCCGTCGTACGCCTTGAGGATCGTGTTCTTGGTGGACAGGTAGACCGGGTAGTTACGGTCCAGGCCGTACCGGAAGCAGGCGCGGGCGAAGTCGCGGATCGAGTCGTCGTAGTTGTACATGCCCAGCGCCACCCCGCCACCGGGGAAGTCGGCAACGGTGAACTCCATCGGCTCGCCATCGTCGGCCGGGGTGTACGTGATGGTCACCCGGCCGGGTCCGGGCACCACGAAGTCGGTCGCGCGGTACTGGTCGCCGTGGGCGTGACGGCCGATCACGATCGGCTTCACCCAGCTCTGCACCAGCCGCGGCACGTTCGACATGATGATCGGCTCGCGGAACACGACCCCGCCGAGGATGTTGCGGATCGTCCCGTTGGGTGAGCGGTACATACGCTTGAGCCCGAACTCCTCGACCCGCGCCTCGTCCGGGGTGATGGTGGCGCACTTGACCCCCACCCCGTGCGCCTTGATGGCGTTGGCGGCGTCGACAGTGACCTGGTCATCGGTGGCATCCCGGTTCTCGATGGACAGGTCGAAGTAGCGCAGGTCGACGTCGAGATACGGCAGGATCAGCTGACCCTTGATGAAGGCCCAGATGACCCGGGTCATCTCGTCGCCGTCGAGCTCGACGACCGGACCGACTACCTTGATC
>DATFRM010000128.1:0-2284 GCA_035263265.1 Actinomycetes bacterium | reverse complement strand
CTCAAGGCGA
This sequence comes from Actinomycetes bacterium, assembly GCA_035263265.1. GTDB lineage: Bacteria > Actinomycetota > Actinomycetes > JAKEEW01 > JAKEEW01 > DATAFN01. The sequence continues at coordinate 2,274 of DATFRM010000128.1, read as the reverse complement.
TCATCCAGCACCTCGTCGATCGAGGTGAGACCAGGCAGGTTCAACTGTTCATGGGCGCCCGAACCGAGCTCGAGCTCTACGACCTGCCGGCGATCCGTGCGCTGGCCAACCAGCACTGGTGGCTGACCGTGACTCCGGTCGTCTCCGTCGACCCGTCCTATCAGGGGTACCGCGGGTACGTCGGTGACGTAGCGGCTGGCTACGCACCCTGGCTGGACCGCGACATCTATATCTGTGGTCCGGTGCCGATGGTGGCTTCGGCCCGGCAACGGCTGTTGCGTACCGGAGTGCAGCCGGCGCGGATTCACCATGAGATCGGGCTGGATCTGGGCTCGTTTGAGCTGGCCGCCGTACCGCCTGGCTGGGAGACCGACGCGGAGGTCGAGCCGGCTCCGGCTGCGTTGATGCCGGTCACGCCTGCGCCGGCGGTACCGCAGCCGCTGGGGGCGCCGATTCTTGACCAGTGGTTCGCGATGCAGTCCCCGCCGACCGCCGCGGCGCACGTGAACGGCGAGGCCGATCCGCCATCGGCTGATCGGCTGCAGCAACTCCGGGCGCAGATCGAGTACCGGCGGTCGCTGCGCCGCCCGCTCCGGCGGTAGCTCGTGAGCGCCGATCCGATGACGATGCTGCCCGCTGGCATGACCACGAGGCCGGCCGGGTTCGATGACGTGGCGGCGATCCTCGACGTCGTCAACGCTTGCGACATCGCGGTCATCGGCCACCCGGACTACACCGCCGAGGACATTGCGGCCGACCTGCGCTGGCCGGGTCTCGTCCTGGAGCACGACACACTGCTCGTCATCGACGAGCGTGGCGCCGCTCCTACGGTCGTGGCCTGGGCGTACTGCCACAACGACGGCCACGGCGAGCCAGAGGCGGATCTGTACATCCATCCGCAGACCCAGGACGCGGTCGGCCCCTGGACCATCTCCTGGATCGAGCGCCGGGCGAGCGAGATCTTGGCCGGCGGTACCAAGCCCGACCCGCACGTCTCGGTCGGCAACTGGTCCAACGACGCTATCCGCGCCGGCTGGCTGGAGCGCGCCGGATGGAGACCGGTGCGGACGTTCTACCGGATGGTGGCCGACCTGGCGCCGGACACGGCCGCACCTGCGTTGCCAGCCGGTGTCGTGGTCAAGGTCGACGGCACCGACGAGGACCTCCGGCGGGCGGTCCATGCCTGTGTGTCCGAAGCATTCCGCGATCACTGGGAGGCGACAGAGCGCACGTACGAGGCGTTCTGGGACCGCGCCCAGGCCAACGCCGGCTACGACCCGTCTATGGTCTGGCTGGTCGAGGTCGATGGACAGCCAGCCGCGGCGCAGATCGGGACCGCGCAGATGGCCGCCGACAGCACCGGCTGGATCAACTATGTTGCGGTCCGCCGGGACTATCGCGGTCGCGGCCTGGCCAAGCTGCTGCTACGGCTCGGCTTCGCCGAGTTCGCCCGGCGCGGTTGGGCGCACGCAGAGCTGGCGGTGGACACCGAGAACCCGACCGGCGCGTTGCGGCTCTACGAGGCGGTTGGCATGCGCCAGAAGCACGCGATCGACCTGTGGCGGAAGGACCTCCGGGCCGCCGGCTGATCCTTGCGCCGGGGCAGACGGCGGTGGCGCTAGGAGAGGAAGCCGCGCAGGAGGGCGGCGGTGCCGTCGAGATGCTCCTCGACCGCACGCCGGGCCCGGCCGGGATCGCCGGCCAGGATCGCGTTGATGATCGCGCGGTGCTGCTCGTGGGCGTGCCGCAGATTGCTCTCGATCATCGGGATCGCGTTGAGCAGGTCGTTGAGCCGGCCGCGGGCGTCGGCGATCGAAGCCGCGAGCGTGTGGGAGCCGGTCAGCTCGCCGATCGCCAGGTGCAGCAGCGTGTCGGCACGCCGGTAGGAGTCGATGCTGGCCGTTTCCACGTCGCGGACCCGGTCGATGAGGTACCCCCGCTGCTCGGCGGTGAGCCCGCGCTCGGCCAGCGTGGCCGCGGCGCCGGCCTCCAGGACCCGGCGGTAGGTCAGCGTGTCCGCGAGGTCGTGCCCCATGTCCTTGGCGATGCGGCGCAGCCGGAGCTTGCCGGGCTTCTTCGGCCGGTAGGTCACGTACGAGCCGCCGCTGCGGCCGCGACGAACCTCGAGGTACCCGGACTGCTGCAGCGTGCGGATCGCCTCGCGCAGCGTGACCCGGCTGACCCCGAGCCGGGCGGCAAGCTCGCGCTCGGCCGGCAGCCGCTCGCCGTGGCCGAACACGCCCAGCTTGATGATCGACAACAGACGCTCGACGG
>DATFRM010000127.1:0-4929 GCA_035263265.1 Actinomycetes bacterium | reverse complement strand
ACGGCACGGTTAAGTACATCCTCGGCCCGACCGCGGTCGAGGGCACCCACATCACCAGCGCGCAAGCCGGCCTTCCGTCGAACGGCGGGTTGGGTCAGTGGCAGGTCAACCTCACGTTCGATGGCACCGGTACCAAGCAGTTCGGGGAGGTCACCGGAACCGCCGCGGCGGCCCAGCCGCCGCAGAACCAGGTCGCGATCGTGCTCGACGGCGTCGTGGTGTCCGCGCCGGTGCCGAATGGTCCGATCACCGGCGGCCAGGCGGAGATCACCGGCCAGTTCACCCAGCGGGAGGCACAGGACCTGGCCGACGTACTGAGGTACGGCGCCCTGCCGCTGGCCTTCACCCAGTCCGACGTGAGCACGATCTCGCCCACGCTCGGCAACGACCAGTTGGTCGGCGGCCTGCTGGCGGGCGCGATCGGGCTCGTCCTGGTCATGCTGTTCTGCCTGCTCTACTACCGCGGGCTCGGCCTGGTTGCCATCGCGAGCCTGGGCGTGGCCGCGCTGCTGACCTACGGCGCGGTCGTGCTCCTCGGCGAGTGGCAGGGCTTCACGCTGACACTGGCCGGTATCGCCGGTCTGATCGTGGCCATCGGTATCACCGCCGACTCGTTCGTGGTGTTCTTCGAACGACTACGCGACGAGGTGCGGGAGGGCCGCAGCCTGCGGGCCGCGGTCGAGCAGGGCTGGGGCCGGGCCAGGCGCACGATTCTGGTGGCGGATACCGTGTCCCTGCTGGCCGCGGTGTTCCTCTACTACTTCGCGATCGGCGGGGTCCGCGGTTTCGCCTTCACCCTCGGTCTGACGACGATTATCGACGTGGTCGTGGTGTTCCTGTTCACCAAGCCGCTGATCACTCTGCTGGCCAGAACGAAGTTCTACGGCGGCGGCCATCGCTGGTCCGGCCTCGATCCGGCCCGGCTGGGCGCCCGTCCCGCAACCGCCGCTCCCGCCACGATCGTCGCCCGCCGCGCCGCGGGCGTGAAGGAGGCCTGATGTCCCGCCTTGGCGAGCTCAGCGGCAAGCTGTACCGGGGCGAGGTCTCCTACGACTTCGTCGGCCGGGCCAAGATCTGGTATCTGGTATCCGGGATCTTGATCGCCATCTCCGCGGTGTCACTGTTCACTCGCGGTCTCGAGCTCGGGGTCGAGTTCGAGGGCGGTGCCGTCTACACAGTGAAGTCGGCCCAGCTCACTGTCGAGGAGGCTCGCGACGCGGTCCGCTCGGCCGGGGTGGACGAGCCGATCGTCCAGGACCTGGCGCAAAGCGACCGGATTCGGGTGCAGGTGCCGGCCGTTTCCCCGGAGGTCTCGACCGAGATCCAGAACGCGATCGCGGAGAAGGCCGGGGTAGCACCGGCAGATGTGGACAAGCAGCAGGTCAGCGCGTCCTGGGGAGCGCAGATTGCCCGCCGTGCCCTCCTCGGCCTTGGTGTGTTCTTTATCGCGGTGTTGATCTACCTAGCCGCGGCGTTCGACCTGAAGATGGCGACCGCCGCGTTCGCCTCCCTCATCCATGACGTGTTCATCACGATCGGGGTCTACTCGCTCGTCGGCTTCACGGTCACTCCAGCAACCGTGATCGGCGTGCTCACCATCCTCGGTTACTCGCTCTACGACACAGTCGTCGTGTTCGACAAGGTGCGGGAGAACACCCGTGGTCTGCTCGGCACCGCTAAACAGACCTACAGCCAGGCGGCGAACCTGGCGGTGAACCAGACCATCGTCCGGTCCATCAACACGTCGGTGATCGCGCTACTCCCGGTGGGGTCGATCCTGTTCATCGGGACCTGGTTCCTCGGCGCCGGCGTGCTCAAGGACCTCTCGCTCGCGCTGTTCGTCGGTATTGCGGTCGGCACCTACTCGTCCATCTTCATCGCCACCCCGCTGCTGGCCGCCATGAAGGAACGCGAGCCGCAGATGAAGGCGCTGGCCAGGCGGGTCGCCGCGCGGCAGACCGGGAGCCGGGCACCCGCGGCTACGGCAACACCGGCGGTGGCCACCGCAGGTGCGCCGGTGGCGGCGGCTGCGGCCAGCGGCAACCGGTCCGGCTCCTCGAGCGGCTCCCGGCCGATGCCGAGGCAACAGCGGTCCGGCTCGAAGTCCAAGCGCCGACCGTCCGGGAAGAAACGGCGATGACCAGCGCCGGCACGGAGCTGGCCAGCTTGCTCACCCGGCACATCCGAGACGTGCCCGACTATCCCAAGCCAGGGATCCTGTTCAAGGACATCACTCCGCTGCTGGCCGACCCGGATGCGTTCTCCGCCACGGTGCACGCGCTCGCCGAGCCGTTCACCGCCAGCGAGGTGGACAAGGTTGTCGGCATCGAGGCCCGCGGCTTCATCCTGGCGGCGCCGGTGGCGCTGCAGCTAGGGGCCGGGTTCATCCCGGTCCGCAAGCACGGGAAGCTGCCGAGCGGGACGCACGCGGTGAGTTACGCGCTCGAGTACGGCGAGGCGACCCTGGAGGTGCACCAGGACGCGTTCGAGCCGGGGGAGCGGGTCCTGATCGTCGACGACGTGCTGGCCACCGGCGGGACTGTCGCGGCGACCGTCGAACTGGTCCGCGAGTGCGACGCCGAGGTGCTCGGGGTGGTGGTCCTGATGGAGCTCGAGTTCCTGCACGGCCGCGACAAGCTGCCGGGGATCGACCTGCGCGCGCTGCTTGCTGCGTGAATCGGAACAACCCGAAAAGGTCACGGCTGAGCACGTCCGGCCGTCTGCTCGGCCGTCGGCCGATACCATGGATGTTTCCAGTTGAACAAAATCAAGCGGATCCAGCGCGTGATGCGGGAGTCGAGGAGTAACGCCGTTGCCGGATGAGGTCGCCCCCGTCGCCGTGGAGAGCTCAGGCTCGACCCGGCCGGGAGCCCCCGCGCCCCCGGTCCCGAGGAAGGACAGGGACGCGACCGGTGGCAACGGAACCGGCGGCGACGGCACCAGCCAGGTTGAGGTAGCCAGGCGAGTCCGGGCGAAGACCCGGCTGGCCAGGCTGGCGGTCCAGCGCAGTCACTCGGTCAACCCCGTACTGGAGCCGCTGTTCCGCACGATCCACTCGAACCATCCCAAGGCGGATCTGCGCGACATCGAGCGCGCGTACGAGGTGGCCGAGCGCTATCACCGCGGCCAGAAGCGCAACTCCGGCGATCCGTTCATCACCCACCCGCTCGCGGTCGCCACCATCCTCGCCGAGCTCGGGATGACCCCGCCCACGCTGGTGGCAGCGCTGCTGCACGACACGATCGAGGACACCGACTACACCCTCGACAAGCTCCAAGTCGACTTCGGCCCAGAAATCGCGGCGCTGGTGGACGGCGTCACCAAGCTGGACAAGGTCAAGTACGGTGCCGCCGCGCAGGCGGAGACCGTGCGCAAGATGGTCGTGGCGATGGCCAGGGACATCCGAGTGCTGCTGATCAAGCTGGCGGACCGGCTGCACAACGCCCGGACCTGGCGGTACATCGCACACGAGAAGGCGGAGCGCAAGGCCCGCGAGACGCTAGAGATCTACGCTCCGCTGGCGCACCGGCTCGGCATGAACACGATCAAGTGGGAGCTCGAGGACCTGTCGTTCGCGACGCTGTACCCGAAGATGTACGACGAGATCGTCCGGCTGGTCGCCGAGCGCGCACCCAGCCGCGACGAGTTCCTCGGCGAGGTGATCGAGGCGGTCCAGGCTGACCTGCGCGACTCCCGGATCAAGGCGTCCGTCACCGGCCGGCCGAAGCACTACTACTCGATCTACCAGAAGATGATCGTCCGTGGCCGCGACTTCACCGACATCTACGACCTGGTCGGCATCCGGGTCCTGGTCGACAGCGTGCGCGACTGCTACGCCGCGCTCGGCACGGTCCACGCCCGGTGGAACCCGGTGCCGGGCCGGTTCAAGGACTTCATCGCGATGCCGAAGTTCAACATGTACCAGTCGCTGCACACCACGGTGATCGGGCCGGACGGCAAGCCGGTCGAGCTACAGATCCGGACCATGGGCATGCACCGGCGGGCCGAGTACGGCGTCGCGGCGCATTGGAAGTACAAGGAGGAGGCGACTGCGCCGAAGGTGGCGGGGCGCAGCAAGGAGACCGACGCGGCCGCCGACATGGCCTGGCTGCGCCAGCTGCTTGACTGGCAGCAGGAGATGGCCGACCCCGGCGAGTTCCTCGAGTCGCTGCGTTTCGACTTGTCCGCTGCCGAGGTGTTCGTGTTCACGCCGAAGGGCGACGTGATCGCGCTGCCTGCCGGGTCGACCCCGGTCGATTTCGCCTACTCGGTGCACACCGAGGTGGGGCACCGCTGCATCGGGGCCCGAGTGAACGGTCGGCTGGTGCCGTTGGAAAGCCAGCTGGAAAACGGTGACGTGGTCGAGATCTTCACCTCGAAGGCGATCAACGCCGGGCCGAGTCGGGACTGGCTCGGTTTCGTCGGCTCACCGCGCGCCCGTAACAAGATCAGGCAGTGGTTCTCCAAGGAGCGCCGGGAGGAGGCGATCGAGCAGGGCAAGGAAGCGATCGCCCGGGCGATGCGCAAGCAGGGGCTACCGCTGCAGCGGTTGCTGACCACGGAGAGCTTGACCAACATCGCACACGAGCTGCGCTACCCGGACATTTCGGCGCTCTACGCCGCAGTCGGCGAGCAGCACGTCGGTGCGCAGAACGTGGTCCACCGCCTGGTGCAGTCCCTGGGCGGTGCGGACGGCACCACCGAAGACCTAGCCGAGGCGACTACGCCCACCAAGGACCACCGCCGGCCGCGGGTGACCGGAGACTCCGGCGTTGTGGTCAAGGGCGCCAGTGACGTATGGGTCAAGCTGGCGCGCTGCTGCACCCCGGTGCCCGGCGACAACATCCTCGGCTTCGTGACCCGTGGCAACGGCGTATCCGTGCATCGCAGCGACTGTGCCAACATCGCCGCGCTGTCCGGTGAGTCCGG
>DATFRM010000126.1:0-23075 GCA_035263265.1 Actinomycetes bacterium | reverse complement strand
GGCGAGCCGGTGCCCGTCGCGGACGTCGCCGCGTCCTTCCAGGAGGCCGTCGCCGACGTGCTGACCCGCAAGGCGGTGGCCGCCTGCCGCGAGCACGGCGTGACCGACCTGGTGATCGGCGGCGGGGTGGCGGCCAACTCCCGGCTGCGTGCGGTGGCCGAGCAGCGGTGCGCGGCTGCCGGGCTCAGGCTGCGGGTGCCGCGGCCGAAGCTGTGTACCGACAACGGGGCGATGGTGGCCGCACTCGGGACCGAGCTGATAGCCAGGGATCGCCCGGCCTCCGCGCTCGACCTGCCCACCGATCCATCGCTGCCGGTCACCGAGATACTCGTCGGCGCGGTCGTGCGGCGGTAGTCCGGATGATCGCGCTGTTACTCGCGGCGAGCTCCGCCCTGCTCTGGGGGACCGGCGATTTCTGCGGGGGTAAGGCCACCCAGCGCGCGGCCGCCTTGCCAGTGACGCTGATCTCCCAGTTGGTGGGGGTGCCGGTGCTGGTGATGTGTGCGCTGCTGACCACCACGACCGCGCCCCGACCCGCGGATCTGTTCTGGGGTGCGGTGGCCGGCGCCGCCGGCTTCATCGGCATCGTGCTGCTGTACCGCGGGCTGGCCGCCGGCTCGATGGCGATCTTCGCTCCGGTGACGGCGGTGACCGCGGCGGTCGTGCCGCTGGGTGTCGGGCTGTTGCTCGACAAACCGCCCAGCGCGTTTGAGCTGGCCGGGGTCGGTTGTGCGGTGGTGGCGATCGGTCTGATGAGCGTCACCTCGTCCGGCGGCGGTGATCGCTCCGGACGGGTCTCGCGCCGTCTGCTCGGCCTGGCGCTCGCGGCCGGCACCCTGTTCGGCGTGTTCTTCGCCGTGCTCGGCAAGGCCGGAGGTCCAGACTCCGGGCTGTGGCCATTGGTCGGGGTCAGGGCCGGCTCCATCGGGCTCGGACTGGTGCTGGTGCTCGGCACCAGGACGTCGTTGCGGCTTGGCCGCCCGGTACTGCGCCTGGCCGCGGTCGCGGGCTCGTTCGACATCGTGGCGAACGCGTTGTACCTGCTGGCGGCGCAGCGGGGGCTGCTGTCCATCGTGGCGCCGATTGCGGCGCTGTATCCGGCCAGCACCGTCCTGCTGGCGCTGGCCGTGGACCGCGAACGAATCCGGCCGATCCAGGCCGCCGGGCTTGGCCTGGCCGCTACCGCGCTGGTGCTGGTAGCCACCTGACCCGGCCGCTACCGCGCCGGTGCTGGTCGCCACCTGACCCGGCCGCTACCTGCGCGGTTTCGGTTGCGGCACCTCGCTCGGACCGGCCGGCACCTCGCCTGGACCGGGCGGCACCTCGCCTGGACCGGACGGTGCGGCGCTTGGACCGGACGGCGCCGCACCGGAACCGAACACCGTGCCGCAGAGCACCGATACGGCGCCGGTTCCCGGGCCGCCGAGCTCTGTTGGCTGAAACTTGATCCCGGCACGGTGGCCGGGGAGCGCTAGCCTGCCGTCGTGGACGTGATCCTCGACGTCGACACCGGAGTGGACGACGGCCTGGCGCTGCTGTTCGCGGTGCGCCACCCCGCCCTCCGGATGCTGGCGGTCACCTGCGTGACCGGCAACGTCGGCGTCGACCAAGTCGTGATCAACACGCTCAAGGTGCTCGACGCGGCCGGAGCGCCGCCCGACCTTCCGGTCGGCGCCGGTGCTACCCGGCCCCTGATCGCCACGGCCGACCTGACCCGCAGCGTGCACGGCCTGGACGGGCTCGCCGATCTGGGGCTGCGCAACTCGACCCGGATGCCGGTGCCGATGCACGCGGTGGAGCTGTTGCGCGGATTGCTGGAGCAGGCGATCGCCCCGATCACGCTGGTATGCCTGGCGCCGCTGACCAACCTCGCGCTGCTGCTGCGGCTCTATCCATCTGTCGCCGCATCGATCGGGCGGGTGGTCTGCGTCGGCGGGTCGCTATACCGGTCCGACTCGGCCGACTTCAACCTGCGCAGCGACCCCGAGGCCGCCACGATCGTGCTCGGGTTCGGCCTGCCGGTCACGATGTACGGCTCGGATGTGTTCTACGACGTCACGGTCGACCGCACCGACGCCGCCCGGTTGGTCACCGCTCCCGACGGTGCGGCCGGACTCGCCGGGCTGCTGGCGGCCCATCAGATCGCCCGGTTCGGCACCGGATACGCGCCGCTCGGAGACGCCGGCGCCGTTATCTCGCTGGTCGCGCCCGAGGGACTGGGCACAACCCGGGACTCGGGTCATGTCGAGATCGCCTCCAGCGTTGACTTCGCGCGGTACCGGGATCTGTTCCTGGACACGCTGATGCCGTCCGACCCGGGCGGCCAGGTGACCCCGACCGACCAGTTCGGCGCTCCGACCGGCTAGGTTCCGGCCGGCATCGGATCGGCGAGGATCACGATCGGCCGGCCGTCGATCCTGGTCAGGATCACTATGGTCGATCCGATTCCGGTCAGCCGCAGCTGCCGGCGCAGCCGGTCGGGGTCCAGCGCCGAGCCGCGTGTCTTGATGGTGACGGTGCCGATATCGCGCTCCCTTAGCGCGGCACGCAGCCGTTTGAGCTGGAACGGCAGCACCTCGCGTACCCGGTAGCCGGACACGAACGGGGAGCGCACGGGCGTGTCCGAGCTGAGGTAGGCGAGTCGGGGATCGATCAGGTGCGCGCCGATCTCGGTTGCCAGCTGGGTGACCAGGTGTGCCCGAATCACCGCTCCGTCCGGCTCGTACAGATAGCCCGCGACGGGACCGATCGGGGGTACGTCGGCCGTCGCGTCCGCTGCCGCTGTGGGTTCGATCAGGGTGGCGCCGGTCGGGAGCACGGTGGCCCGCCGAGCGGCACTGGAGCGCAGCGAGCCGAACCAGAGCACCGCCTCCTTCACCTCGCCATTGTCGGAGACCCATTCGGCCTCCGCCGCGGCCGGAATGAGCCGGTGCGGGATCCCGGGCGCGACCTTGATCCCGGTGGCCGGGATCTGGGCCGGCAGCTTGCGCAAGAAGGTCCAGGGCGGCTGATAGCCCTCCGGGTCGAAGATCCGCTGCCCGCGTCCGGTGCGCCGGGATGGATCACAGAACACCGCATCCACCTCGAGCTGGCTCAGGTCGAGCGTGGTGACGTCAGCACGGCGGACCTCGACCCGATCGGCGAGTCCGAGCGTGGCCGCGTTCGCCGCGGCCACCGCGGCGGTCAGCGGATCCCGCTCGATCGCGAGCACGGACAATCCGCTCCGGGCCAGCGCGATCATGTCACCGCCGATCCCGCAGCCGAGGTCGGCGACCCGGCCGATCCCGCCCTCGGCGTACCGCTGGGCGCGCAGCTCGGCGACCGGTGATCTGGTCGACTGCTCGAGGCCTGCCGGCGTGAAGTACATTTGCTGGCCGATGCTGCCGAACTTCGCCATTGCGCGCCGGCGCAGCATCGCCTGGGTCAGCGCGGCCGCGGTCAGCTCGGCCGTAAACGACCGGCGCAGGCGGTCGGTGAGCTCGAGCAGGTCATCCGAGCCGGCCAGCGCGGTCTGCGCCGCGACCAGTGCCCTTCGGCCGGTATCGGTGCTGGTCAGAGCGGCGAAGGACTCATGATCCATCCAGCGCCTCCCGGGAAATCGAGTACTGCCGCGCACTGGCCGCTGGCACTCGTGTTGACTGAGTGCTAACTACTCTCCTAAGGTTCGAGATTGGCACTCTCGTATCGAGTGTGCCAACGCGGCAAGCAGGTCTGGCACCCGCGACGACAGCCCGGCAGGCCGCCCCCAACCACTGCACACCCATATGACATCTCCGGAGGGGGAGGTCAGATCGTGACGACGACCGCCACCAAGGTTGCCATCAAGCCGCTCGAGGACCGCGTTGTGGTCCAGCCGCTGGATGCCGAGCAGACCACGGCGTCTGGACTGGTGATCCCGGACACGGCAAAGGAGAAGCCCCAGGAGGGCCGCGTCCTTGCCATCGGTCCGGGCCGCTGGGACGAGGACGGCGAGAAGCGCATCCCGCTGGACGTTCAGGTCGGCGACATCGTGCTGTACAGCAAGTACGGCGGCACCGAGGTCAAGTACAACAACGAGGAGTACCTCGTTCTCTCGGCTCGCGACCTGCTCGCGATTGTCGAGAAGTGATCTCGGGCGAAGACGCGCCACCAAAGTGATCGGCACCGCCCCGGCGGCCCGGCCTCCGGGTCCCGGGGCGGTGCGCTTTCTACCCAAGCTTTAGAGGGGAACTCAGCTACACATGTCGAAAATGCTGGAGTACAGCGAGGACGCCAGGCGCGCGCTCGAGCGTGGCGTCAACGCGCTCGCCGACACCGTGAAGGTGACCATCGGCCCGCGCGGCCGCAACGTGGTCATCGACAAGAAGTTCGGCGTTCCGACGATCACCAACGACGGGGTCACCATCGCCCGCGAGGTCGAGCTCGAGGATCGCCCGGAGAACCTCGGCGCGCAGCTGGCCAAGGAGGTCGCCACCAAGACCAACGACATCGCCGGCGACGGAACGACCACCGCGACCGTGCTGGCCCAGGCGATGGTCCGGGAGGGCATGCGCAACGTGGCCGCCGGGGCGAACCCGCTCTCGATGAAGCGCGGGATCGACAAGGCGGTCGACAAGGTGGCCGCGCGGCTGGCCGAGGTCGCCCGCCCGGTCGAGACCAAAGAGTCGATCGCCAGCGTCGGCGCGATCTCCGCGCAGGATATTTCGATCGGCGAGCTGATCGCCGAGGCGATGGACAAGGTCGGCAAGGACGGCGTGATCACCGTCGAGGAGTCCAACACGATGGGCCTCGAGCTGGAGTTCACCGAGGGCATGCAGTTCGACAAGGGCTACATCTCGCCGTACTTCATCACCGACCAGGAGCGGATGGAGGCGGTGCTCGAGGACGCCCTCATCCTGATCCACCAGGGCAAGATCTCTTCGGTCGCCGACCTGCTGCCGCTATTGGAGAAGGTGGTCCAGGCCGGCAAGCCACTACTGATCGTGGCCGAGGATGTCGACGGGGAGGCGCTGTCGACGCTGGTGGTCAACAAGATTCGGGCAACGCTGGTGTCGGTCGGCGTGAAGGCGCCCGGTTTCGGCGACCGCCGCAAGGCGATGCTCCAGGACCTCGCGGTACTGACCGGTGGCCAGGTCGTTTCGCCGGAGGTCGGGCTCAAGCTCGACCAGGTCGGTCTGGACGTGCTGGGCACGGCTCGCCGGATCGTAGTGACCAAGGACACCACGACCGTTGTAGAGGGCGGCGGGTCGGCCGATGCGGTGGCCGGCCGGATCGCCGAGATCCGCGGCGAGATCGAGCGCACCGACTCCGACTGGGATCGGGAGAAGCTGCAAGAGCGACTGGCCAAGCTGTCCGGTGGAGTATGCGTGATCCGGGTCGGCGCGGCCACCGAGGTCGAACTGAAGGAGCGCAAGCACCGACTCGAGGACGCGATCTCGGCTACTCGCGCCGCGGTCGAGGAGGGCATCGTGGCCGGCGGAGGCGCGGCGCTCGTGCACGCGGCGGCCGTGCTCGACGACGGACTCGGCCTCACCGGAGACGAGGCGACCGGGGTCACGGTGGTAAAGCGCTCGGTCGACGAGCCGTTGCGCTGGATCGCCGAGAACGCGGGCCAGGAGGGCTACGTGGTGGTGGCGAAGGTCCGCGGGCGGTCGCAGGACGAGGGTTACGACGCGCTGCGCGGGGAGTACGTGAACCTGGTCGAGGCCGGGATCATCGACCCGGTCAAGGTCACCCGCTCGGCACTGCAGAACGCCGCCTCGATCGCCGGCATGCTGCTGTCCACCGAGACGGTAGTGGTGGACAAGCCGGAGCCGGTCGAGCCGGACGGGCACGGTCACTCGCACGGCCACGGGCACGCCCACTAGTTGCTGTAGGCGGTATTGAAGGGCCGGGGAGGTCATTCGACCTCCCCGGCCCTTCCCATCCCTCGATTGCGTCTTCGGCGTCCGGACCTAAGGGTGACGGGCCGGGGTGCCGATGTTCTCAGAGCGGGACTCGGCGCGTTCCGGCTTGGGCCGGACCGGTGGCAGGGGGCACGGTGACGGCGGTACTGGTATGCGACCCTTCGCCACTGGTCAGGGAGGGATTCCGCCGCGCGCTGGCCGGGTTACCCGGCCTTGATCGCATACTGGCATTGCCGACGGCCGAGGCACTTGTCGCCCGCTGGATCGGAGATCGCCCCGATCTGGTCCTGCTCGACGCGCGGCTACCCGGAATCGGCGGGGCGGAGACGGTACGCCGAGTGGTCCGGGCCGACCCGTCGGCGCGGGTCGTGATGCTGACCATGCCCGATGACGAGCCCATGGTGATGGCCGCGGTAGCGGCGGGCGCGCGCGGTTACCTGTTCAAGAACGCGTCCCGGGCCGAGCTGCGGACCACCGTCTCGCAGATCCTGGTCGAGGCGCCGGCAACGGCGCTCTTGCCAGAAGCCCGCTCGGAGCCGGACAGCAGGCGGCCGATGCTGACCGAGCGCGAGCTCGAGGTGCTGGCCGGGATGTGTGAGGGCCGGTCCAACGCGGAGATCGGCCGGTCTCTGTTCCTGTCCGAGGACACCGTCAAGACGCACGCGCGCCGCCTGTTCAGAAAGCTCGGAGCGGTCGACCGGGCGCACGCGGTCGCGCTCGGCTACCGCTGGGGCCTGGTGCGCTGATCGCCGCGCCGGGCCGTAGTGGGGTGCCCGGTCGCGCGTCCGCCGGCCGGTAGGATAGGCGCCAATCCACCACCTCGGCGGCCGGCGTCTGCCGGGCGCGGGCTCCGTCATACCGGAAGGCGCGATGGACCAGAAGATGGGCGACAAGTTCGGCGTTGTCGGCTACACGTTCGACGACGTTTTGCTGCTACCGGCCGAGTCCGATGTGATCCCGAGCGAAGTCGACACCGCCTCGCGGCTGACCCGCAACCTCAGCGTCGGCATGCCGCTGGTCTCCTCTGCCATGGACACCGTCACCGAGGCCCGGATGGCGATCGCGATGGCTCGCCTCGGCGGGGTTGGGGTGTTGCACCGCAACATGTCGGCAACCGAGCAGTCGCACCAAGTAGACCTGGTGAAGCGGTCCGAGGCCGGGATGATCACCCATCCGATCACGATCGGCCCGGACGCGACACTCGCCGCCGCCGACGCACTGTTCGCCCAGTACCGGATCTCGGGCATCCCGGTGGTGGACGAGAACGGTCTGCTACTGGGCATCGTCACGAACCGGGACCTGCGCTTCGAGACCGACCACGAGCGGCGGGTTGGCGCGGTTATGACACCGATGCCGCTGGTCACCGGGCAGGTCGGCATCACCGGCGATGAAGCGATGGGGTTGCTGCGCCGGCACAAGGTGGAGAAGCTACCGCTGGTCGACGCCGAGGGCCGGCTGGCCGGACTGATCACGGTCAAGGACTTCGTCAAAACCGAGCAGTTCCCCAACGCCACCAAGGACGCCCGCGGCCGACTCGTCGTCGGTGCCGCGGTCGGGGTCGGTGCGGACGCGTTCGACCGGGCGATGCAACTGGTCGAGGCCGGTGCGGACTTCCTGGTCGTGGACACCGCGCACGGTCACTCCCGAGCCGTCATCGACATGGTGGTGAAGCTCAAGGCAAACACCGGAGTCGACGTGGTCGGCGGCAACGTGGCTACCAGGGACGGTGCGCAGGCCCTGGTCGAAGCCGGCGCCGACGGGATCAAGGTCGGGGTCGGGCCCGGCTCGATCTGCACGACGCGGGTTGTGGCCGGGGTCGGCGTGCCGCAGGTCACCGCGATCGCCGAGGCCACCGCGGTAGCGCGGCCGGCCGGCATCCCGGTCATCGGCGACGGCGGGCTGCAGTACAGCGGCGATATCGCGAAGGCGATCGTGGCCGGTGCCGACACGGCGATGCTCGGCTCTTTGCTGGCCGGTTGCGAGGAGACCCCGGGCGAGCTGCTGTACGCGGGTGGCAAGCAGTACAAGACCTACCGCGGCATGGGCTCGCTGGGCGCGATGCGCACCCGGGGGCAGGACGCGTCCTACTCCAGGGACCGCTATTTCCAGGACGACGTGCTTTCCGAAGACAAGCTGGTGCCGGAAGGGATCGAGGGGCAGGTGCCCTACCGTGGGCCGCTGTCCGCGGTCGCGCATCAGCTGATCGGCGGACTGCGGGCCGCGATGGGATACTGCGGCGCGGCGACGATCCCGGAGTTGCAACAGCGCGGCCGGTTCATCCGGATCACCTCGGCCGGGCTGCGGGAAAGCCATCCGCACGACATCCTGATGTCGGTCGAGGCGCCGAACTACCAGGGCCGGTAGTCCGGCCGGAGCGGCCGGCACATCGCCGGCGAGGAGGAACCGTGGCTGAGGTGGAGATCGGTCGGGGTAAGCGCGGCCGGATCGCCTACGGCTTCGACGACGTCGCGGTGGTGCCGAGCCGGCGGACCAGGGATCCGGAAGAGGTCTCGATCGCATGGCAGATCGACGCGTACCGGTTCGAGCTGCCACTGGCCGCGGCGCCGATGGACTCGGTCGTCTCACCGGCCACCGCGATCGCGATCGGCCGGTTCGGTGGGCTCGCGGTCCTCAACCTGGAAGGGCTGTGGGCCCGCTACGAGGATCCCGAACCGCTGCTCGCGGAGATCGCCGAGCTGGGCGAGTCGAAGGCCACCAGCCGGATGCAGGAGATCTACGCGGAATCGATCAAGGAAG
The DNA here is from genome assembly GCA_035263265.1 of Actinomycetes bacterium. GTDB lineage: Bacteria > Actinomycetota > Actinomycetes > JAKEEW01 > JAKEEW01 > DATAFN01. The sequence goes on along the minus strand of DATFRM010000126.1, from coordinate 14,433 downwards.
AGCTGATCGGGCGCCGGATCGAGCAGGTCAAGGACGCCGGGCTGGCGGTGGCGGCCGCGCTTTCGCCGCAGCGAACCGCTCGCTACTACAAGGCGGTCGTCGACGCCGGGGTGGATCTGTTCGTGATCAGGGGGACCACGGTCTCCGCTGAGCACGTGTCCGGCCGGGCCGAACCGCTTAACCTCAAGCAATTCATCTACGAGCTGGACGTTCCGGTCGTGGTGGGGGGGTGCGCGACCTACCAGGCGGCGCTGCATCTGATGCGCACCGGCGCGGCCGGCGTGCTGGTCGGGTTCGGCGGAGGCTCGGCCCACACCACCCGGGACGTGCTCGGGGTGACCGTCCCGATGGCCAGTGCGGTGGCCGACGTGGCCGCGGCTCGCCGGGACTACCTCGACGAGTCCGGTGGGCGGTACGTGCACGTGATCGCGGACGGCGGCATGACCACCAGCGGCCACATCACCAAGGCGATCGCGTGCGGCGCGGACGCAGTGATGGTGGGCTCTCCGCTGGCCCGGGCCCGGGAGGCGCCGGGTCGCGGCTGGCACTGGGGTTCCGAGGCGCATCACGCCGAACTGCCGCGCGGCGCCCGGGTCCCGGTCGGCACGGTGGGCACCCTGCAGCAGATCTTGCTCGGGCCGGCCACCACGTCGGACGGCACGATGAACATCTTCGGCGCGCTGCGCCGGGCGATGGCCACGACCGGCTACTCCGAACTCAAAGAGTTCCAGCGTGTCGAGGTAACGGTCCGTCCCTAGCCGCGGGCGTTTCGGTGCAGCGCAGATCAACGACGTCCAGTAGCGTCGAGGCCATGCTTGCACCGCTTCAGCGGCTGTGGAGCAAGGCGGCCGAGTCGGCGAGCCGGTTGCGCGTGGCGGCTGCCGGCCGGATCGCGACCAACACCCAGCCGGCCGATCACGCGGGCGCCGACGGGCACACCGCTGGATCGGCCACGACCAGTGCGGCACCGGCCACGGCTGCAACCGGGGCCGACACCGTCTACCCACCCGCGGCCGCCACCGCCCACGCGCCCGGAGCCGCGGTGCCACCCCTCCAGCCGCCCGCCCAGCAGCCGCACCTGGTGCCACCGGGACTGCGAACCGCCAGCGAGTGGGCCTGGCGGCTGCTGGTGCTGACCACGGCGGTGGTAGCCGGGTTGTGGCTGCTCGTAAAGCTCAGGCTCATCGTCTTCCCGGTAATCGTCGCGCTGTTCGTCTGCGCGATCCTGGCCACCCCGGTGCGGCGGCTCACCGAGCGCGGCATGTCCCGCGGCTGGGCCACCTTTACCGTGGTGCTCGCCAGCATCATCGGCGTCATCACGGTCCTGGTCCTGGTCGGTTCGGCCATCGCGGCCGGGGTACGCGATGTCGGGGTCAGCGCTACCGAGGGCGTAGACGAGATCCGCAACTGGCTCATCACCGGGCCGCTGCATATGAACGAGTCCGACATCAAGCAGTTCCAGGACGACATCGGCCAAGCCCTATCCAACAACCGGGACACGATCGCGGCGGGCGCGCTGCAGAGTGCCACGTTGCTGGTCGAGGTGCTGGCGGGCGGCATCCTCGCGCTGCTGGTGACGGTGATCCTGCTCTACGACGGCCCGCGGATCTGGCGCTGGTGCGTGAGCCTGTTCCCGCGCCGCACCGCTCCGCACGTGGACGAGGCCGGCCGTCGTGCCTGGACGGCGCTCAGCGGCTACGTCCGTGGCACCGTCGCGGTCGCCTTCGTCGACGGCTTCTTCATCACGCTTTGGCTGCTGATCCTGCGGGTCCCGCTGGCGGTCCCGCTAGGTGTCGTGGTGTTCTTCGGCGGCTTCGTGCCCCTGGTCGGCGCGACCGTGAGTGGGGTGCTGGCGGTGCTGGTCGCGCTGGTCACCAGGGGCTTCGTAACCGCGCTGCTGACCACGCTCGGCATCATCCTGGTCCAGCAACTCGAGGGGCACATCCTGCAGCCGCTGCTGATGGGCCGATTCGTGCGGATTCACCCGCTGGCCATCATCCTGGCGATCGGCGCCGGTGGAATCCTCGCCGGGATCGGCGGGGCGATCGTCGCCGTGCCAACGGTCGCGGTGGTCAACACCGTGGTCAAGTATTGGGCGGAGAACGCCCGAGCTGGGCTACCGGGATGGCCACCACCCCCGGGATCGGAGGAGCTTGGGCCACCGGGCGAGCCCGGGCCGCCCATCGATGTCGAGCCACCTCACGACTCTGAGCCGACGCCCCAGTCAGCGCACGAATCGGCGCAGCCCGGGGGACCGGAGCGCCGGCCACCACCCGGGGCGGGAGCGGCACCGGATCGGCTCCAGCCGTCCCCGGCGGTGGACGGACAACCCGACCCCGGCGAGTAAGGCGCGGTATGTCCGACTTCGTCGGTGCCCTCGACGCGGGCACGACCAGTACCCGGTTCATGATCTTCGATCGCTCGGGGAGCGAGATCGCCCGGCACCAACTCGAGCACACCCAGATCATGCCGCGAGCCGGCTGGGTAGAGCACGATCCGGTCGAGTTGTGGGAGCGCGCCGGTGCCGTGATCACCGGCGCGCTGACCGCGGGCGGGTTGCGCGCCAGCGACCTGGCCGCGATCGGCGTCACCAATCAGCGCGAGACCACCGTGGTCTGGGACCGGCGTACCGGTCGCCCGTACGGCAACGCGATCGTCTGGCAGGACACCCGGACCGACCAGCTGATCGCCCGGATGGCCGCCGACGGCCGGGGCGAGGTGATCACGGCCAAGGCCGGCCTGCCGCCGGCCACTTACTTTTCCGGCGGCAAGCTGGCCTGGATTCTCGACCACGAGCCCGAGGTACGGCGGGCCGCGGAGCGCGGTGACGCGTTGTTCGGCACCGTCGATAGCTGGATGCTGTGGAACCTCTCCGGTGGGCCCGACGGCGGGGTGCATGTCACCGACGTGACCAATGCCAGCCGCACGATGCTGATGGACCTGGCCACGCTCGACTGGGACGAGCAGCTGCTCGGCTTCTTCGAGGTACCGGCCGGAATGCTGCCGCGAATCCGCCCGTCCGCCGTCACCAACCCGTTCGGCCTCACCAGGCCGACCGGCCCGGTCGGCGGCGAGGTGGTGTTGACCGCCGCGCTCGGCGACCAGCACGCGGCCACCGTTGGCCAAGTCTGCTTCCGCCCGGGCGAGGCGAAGAACACCTACGGCACCGGCAACTTCCTGCTCCTCAACACCGGGGAACAAATCGTCCGATCTACGCACGGACTGCTCACCACGGTGGCCTACCAGCTGCTCGACGCACCGGCGAGCTACGCGCTCGAGGGTGCCATCGCGGTGACCGGTGCGGCCATCCAATGGCTGCGCGATCAGCTCGGCGTCATCGACCAGGCGGCCGACAGCGAGGCGCTGGCCGGATCGGTGGCCGACACCGGCGGGATGTATTTCGTGCCCGCGTTCTCCGGGCTGTTCGCACCGTACTGGCGGTCGGATGCCCGCGGGGCGATCGTCGGGCTGTCCCGGTTCAACACCCGGGCCCACCTGGCCAGGGCGACGCTCGAGGCGATCTGCTACCAGACCCGGGACGTGGTGGATGCGATGACCGCGGACTCGGGCGTTACGCTCGATCTGCTCAAGGTCGACGGTGGGGTAACCGCCAACGCGTTGTGCATGCAGCTGCAGGCGGACATCCTCGGGGTGCCCGTCTGCCGTCCGGTTGTGGCCGAAACCACTGCGTTGGGCGCGGCGTACGCAGCCGGCCTCGGCGCGGGCTTCTGGCGCTCGGTGGACGAGCTGCGCGCACACTGGAACGAGGACCGGCGCTGGACCCCAACGTGGTCCGCACGGCAACGCACGGACGGATACGCGGCATGGCGCAAGGCGGTCGAGCGGACATTCAACTGGGTAGACGTGTAGCCGCAGCCCGACGGGGAAGAGAGGCACCCGATGACCACCCATACCTTTGACGCGGTTGTCGTCGGACTCGGTCCCGGCGGCGAGGACCTAGCCGGAAAGCTGGCCGAGGCCGGGATGTCCGTGGTCGGCATCGAGGGCAACCTGGTCGGCGGCGAGTGCCCGTACTGGGGCTGCGTGCCGAGCAAGATGATGGTCCGTGCGGCCAACCTGCTCGCCGAGGCGCGCCGCATTCCAGGCATGGCCGGCGCCAGCGAGGTGACTCCGGACTGGGCTCCGGTGGCGCACCGGATCCGGGCCGAGGCAACCGACAACTGGAACGACCGGGTTGCGGTCGAGCGGCTTGAGGGCAAGGGCGGCACGTTCGTTCGCGGCTGGGCGAAGGTGACCGGACCGCGCTCGGTCGCCGTCGGTGGTGACCAGTACACCGCCAGCCGGGCGCTGGTGCTGGCCACCGGAACCGAGCCGGCCGTGCCGCCGATCGGCGGTCTGGCCGGCACCCCGTATTGGACCAATCGGCACGCGATCGAGGTCGAGACGCTGCCCCGCTCGCTGGCCATCCTCGGCGGCGGCTCGGTCGGGGTCGAGCTGGGCCAGGTGTTCGCCAGGTTCGGGGTCGAGGTCACTGTGATCGAGGCGCTGGACCGGCTGGTCGCGCTGGAAGAACCAGAGGCGAGCGAGCTGGTGGCGACGGCGCTGGCCGAGGACGGTATCCAGCTGCGGGTTGGCACCGGCGCCACGAAGATCGGGTACTCCCCGGCGGACGGTTTCGCCGTGCACCTGAACGGCACCGAGCCGGTCACGGCCGAACGGCTTCTGGTGGCCACTGGACGGCACACCGCGCTGGACCGGCTCGGCGTGGAGGCCTTGGGCGTTCCCGGTGTGACCAGTGGCGCCAAGTGGCTGCCGATCGACGAGCACTGCCGGGTCGCGCCCGGTGTCTGGGCCATCGGGGACGTGACCGGCAAGGCCGCATTCACCCACATGGCTATGTACCAGGCCGGGATCGCTACCCGCAGCATCCTCGGCGAGGTCGGGCCGCCGGCCGACTATCGGGCGGTGCCCCGGGTCACGTTCACCGATCCCGAGGTCGGCGCGGTCGGAATGACCGAGGCGCAGGCCCGCGACGAGGGCCTGCCGATCCGGATCGGGTTCTCCCGGGTGCCGGAGTCTGCGCGCGGCTGGATCCACAAGGCGGGCAACGCGGGGTTCATCAAGCTGATCGAGGACAGCGACCGAGGCGTACTCGTTGGCGCCACCTCGGTCGGGCCGGTCGGCGGCGAGGTGCTCGGGGCGCTCGCGGTGGCGATCCGCGCCACCGTCCGCACCGAGGCGCTCCGGCACATGATCTACGCGTATCCGACGTTCCACCGCGGTATCGAGGACGCGCTGCGCAACCTCGGCTAAGCGCTTTCTCGTACCCTGCCCATATGAGCGTCACCGCGGCTACCCAGGCTGTGCCGACCGCGCCGCAGTACCCGCCCCGGATCACCGCCGAGCACGTCCAGCGGCTGGTGGACCGGATCAGCTCCGGCCTGTCTGATCCAGGCGCCCGGAAGACCGTCACCACGTACGCGCCGTTCACCGGCGCTCCGATCGCCGATCTGCCGCAGTCCAGCCCGGAGGATGTGGCGGCCGCGTTCGCCTTGGCCAGGGTGGCCCAACGGGACTGGGCCGCCCGCCCGCTCAGCGATCGCGCCCGGATCTTCCTGCGGTTCCACGACCTGCTGTTGAACCGGCAGGACGAGGTGCTCGATCTGATCCAGTGGGAGAACGGCAAGGCTCGCAAGCACGCGTTCGCGGAGGTGCTCGAGCCGCCGCTGGTGGCCCGCTACTACGCCCGGCGGGTGCACGGATTCCTGGCTCCGCGCCGGGCCACGCCGTCGCTGCCGGGGATCAGCCGCTCGATCGAGGTGCGCCACCCGAAGGGCGTGGTGGGGCTGATCTCGCCGTGGAACTACCCGCTCGTGCTCGGTATCGAGGACGCGATCCCGGCGCTGATCGCGGGCAACGCGGTGGTGTCCAAGCCGGACACGCAGACCCCGCTCACCCTGTTGTGGGCGCATGAGCTGGCCGAGGAGGCCGGGCTACCCAGGCAGCTGTGGCAGGTCGTAGTCGGCGACGGGCCGGTGGTCGGAACGGCGGTGGTGGAGAACGCGGACTTCGTCGGGTTCACCGGGTCCACCCGGACCGGCCGGGAGATCGCCCGGCGGGCCGGCACGCGGCTCATTCCGGCCTCGCTCGAGCTCGGCGGCAAGAACCCGCTGATCGTGTGTGCGGACGCTCCGATCGACCGTGCGGTCCGCGGTGCGCTGGACGCGTGCTTCGCCAGCACCGGCCAGCTGTGCGTCTCCGCTGAGCGGATGTTCGTGCACACCGACATCTACGACCGGTTCGTGCCGAGGTTCGTGGCGGCGACGTCAGTGCTGCGGCTGGGCGCCGGCTATGACTACGACGCGGACATGGGCTCACTGCTGTCCCCGGCGCAGCTGCAAAAGGTGCGCGCGCACGTGGCCGACGCGACCGCGCGGGGAGCAACCGTGCTCACCGGTGGCGAGGCGCGCCCGGATCTCGGACCGTACTTCTTCGCGCCGACCGTGCTCACCGGCGTGACCGAGGACATGGTGGTCTGCACCGAGGAGACGTTTGGGCCGGTTGTGTCGATTTATCGATACAACGACGAAGACGACGCGGTATCCCGGGCCAACGCGAGCCCGTACGGCCTCAATGCGAGCATCTGGACGCGCCGTACCCGTCGCGGCCGGCGGCTCGCCGCCCGGCTCCAGGCCGGCACGGTCAACATCAACGATGGGTACAGCGCCACGTACGGCACCATCGACGCGCCGATGGGCGGGATGAAGGACTCCGGCGTCGGTCGCCGGCACGGCCGGGACGGCATCCTGAAGTACACCGAGCCGCAGACGATCGCCACACAATGGTTTGTGGTCGGAGTCGAGCCGCTGTTCGGGATGCGGTTCGGCCGCTGGGCCGGGCTACTCACCCGCGCGTTGCGGCTGCTTCGGTGGACCGGTTTCCGGTGACCGACAAGGACGGATACGACGTCGCCGTCATCGGCTCCGGGTTCGGCGGCTCGGTCGCCGCGTTGCGGCTGACCGAGAAGGGGTACCGGGTGCTCGTACTCGAGGCGGGCCGGCGCTTCGATGAGTCCAGCTTTCCGCGCACCTCGTGGCAGCTGCGCCGGTTCCTGTGGGCGCCGCGGCTTGGCTGCCACGGGATCCAGCGCATGCACCTGCTGCGCAACGTGCTGGTGCTGGCCGGCGCCGGGGTCGGCGGCGGTTCCCTGGTCTACGCGAACACGCTGTACGAACCACTGCCGGCGTTCTACACCGACCCGCAGTGGCGAGACATCACCGACTGGCGGGCCGAGCTGGCCCCGTACTACGCCACCGCGAAGCGGATGCTCGGGGTGGTGCAGAACCCGACCATGACCGCGGCCGACGAGCTGATCCGCGAGGTGGCGGTCGACATGGGGGTCGGGGAATCTTTCCACCGCACCCCGGTCGGGGTTTACTTCGGCAAACCCGGCGTCGAGGTCGATGACCCGTTCTTCGGCGGGGCCGGACCGCGCCGGGCTGGTTGCCTGGAGTGCGGCGCCTGCATGACCGGGTGCCGGCACAACGCGAAGAACACCCTGACCAAGAACTACCTCTACTTGGCCGAACGAGTCGGCGCGACCGTGCTGCCTGACACCACTGTGATCGAGGTCCGGCCGGACCAGGGTGGCTACCGCGTCGGGACCGAACGCGCCGGATCTTGGCTGCGCCGCGACCGCCGCAGCTACCACGTGGCGCAGGTGGTGTTCGCCGCCGGTGCGCTCGGCACCCAGCGGCTGCTGCACCGGATGCGCGACCGCGGCCGGCTGCCGGCGCTGTCCGACCGGCTCGGCATGTTAAGCCGGACGAACTCGGAGGCGATCCTCGGCGCGCGGACCGGCGACCGCGCAGCGGACTACTCCCGTGGTGTGGCCATTACCTCGTCTTTCCACCCGGACCAGGACACCCACATCGAGCCGGTCCGCTACGGCCGGGGCAGCAACTTCATGGGTCTGTTGCAGACCGCACTGGTAGATGGCGGTGGCCGCCTGCCCCGCCCGATCAAGTTCGTCGGCGTGGTCGGCCGGCGCCCGCTGACGTTCTTGCGCAGCCTGTCGGTCCGGCACTGGTCGGAGCGGACCGTGATCGCGCTGGTTATGCAGTCCCGGGACAACTCGCTGTCCGTGTACTCCAGACGGACCCTGTTCGGCCGGACCAAGCTGACCAGCCGGCAGGGGCACGGCGAGCCGAACCCGAACTGGATTCCGGTCGGCCACGACGCGGTGCGCCGGATGGCGGACAAGCTCGAGGGGATCCCCGGCGGGTCCTGGGGTGATCTGTTCAACGTCCCGATTACCGCCCACTTCATCGGTGGTGCGGTGATCGGTGCCTCGGCCGAGACCGGTGTGATCGATCCGTATCACCGGATCTACGGCTATCCGGGGCTGCACGTGGTGGATGGAGCGGCCGTCTCGGCCAATCTCGGGGTCAACCCGGCGCTGACCATCACCGCGCAGGCCGAGCGGGCGATGGCCTACTGGCCGAACCGGGGCGAGCCCGATCCGCGTCCGCTGCTCGGAACCGGGTATCAGCAGCTAGCGCCGGTATCCCCGACCAAGCCGGTGCTCCCGGGCGTGGCCGAGACCGCGTAGACCGGGAGCGACCGTTTCCGCTAGCCGCGGCGTTGGAACCAGGAGAGGCCGGGGACGGCCCGATAGGCAACTGCCGACCGCTGGGAAGGTACGAGCGATGGTGGCAACGAAAACTGCACCGGGCATCCACGAACTGGCCCGGTCCGTCCGCGCGGTGACCCGCCGGAGGCTGGCGCCGGCAGCGACGGCGGAGCTGGTCAGAGCGGCGCTCGAGGCTCAGTTGGGCCGGGACGACCTGCTTGCTCCGGAACACACCGAGGGCGACCCCGAGTGTTACCGCTCGCACATCCTGCATGTCGAGCCCGACGGCAGCTATTCGGTTGTCGCACTGGTCTGGCTTCCCGGGCAGGTGACGCCGGTCCACGACCACGTGTCGTGGTGCGTAGTCGGGGTCTATCGGGGCGACGAGGAGGAGATCAGATACCGGATGGTGTCCTCTGCCGAGGCGCCACACCTGGTCCCGACCGGCCGCCGGGTCAACCGCCAAGGCACGACCAGCTGTCTCACCCCACCCGGAGATATCCACCTAGTCCGCAACGCCAGCACCGGCAAGGTGATCTCCATCCATGTGTACGGCGCCGACATCGGCCGGCTGGGCAGTAGCATCCGGCGCCGGTACGACCTTCCGATCCACGGCGCGGTCCCGACCTGATCCCGCGCCAGCCTGAGCTGCAGGGGTCCCGGCCTGATCTACGGGCGGGTCCCAGCCTGACCCGCTGTGGAGTCTTACGCGGTCCGCCCTGATCGGCGTACTTTCATACCGCACGGCACCCTCGACGAGGCGTTTCCGGCACCCGGAGCCCGCCTCGGACCACCGCAATGCGAGGAGAGTGTCCATGGTCCAGATCAGCATGACCGTCGACGGTGTCTCTCATACCGACGACGTCGAACCCCGTCTCCTGCTCGTGCATTACCTGCGCGACCAGCTTGGCCGGACCGGCACTCCGGTCGGCTGTGATACCTCAAACTGCGGGACCTGTACGGTCCTGCTCGACGGCTCCAGCGTGAAGTCCTGCACGGTGTTCGCGGTCCAGGCCGACGGCGGCTCGGTGACCACGATCCAGGGACTCGCGCTGGACGGCAGTTGGCACCCGGTCCAGAAGGCGTTCCACGAGTGCCACGCTCTGCAATGCGGCTATTGCACACCGGGGATGGTGATGGCCTCGGTCGACCTGCTGTCCCGCAACCCCGACCCGACCGACGCGGAGATCAGGGAGGGCCTGGAAGGCAACCTCTGCCGCTGCACCGGTTACCAGAACATCGTCACCGCGGTTCGCAGTGCTGGTGCCTCGCTCCGCGAGCAGGCCGGGACGGAGGTGGGGTAGATGACCGACACGATGGCACGACCGGAGCGGGTCGTCGGCGCGGCCAAGCTGCGCAAGGAGGACGCGCACCTGGTCACCGGCGCTACCACGTGGACCGACAACATCGCCCTGCCGGGCATGCTCTACCTGAGCATCGTGCGCAGCCCGCTCGCGCATGCCCGGATCACCGGGGTGGACGTCGGACCGGCGCTGGCCAGTCCCGGCGTGGTGGCCGCGTTCAGCGGTCGCGACCTGGCCGACAAGCTCGGCAGCATGCCGTGCGTGTGGCCGGTCACCGACGACATCGTGATGCCGCCGCACCCGCCACTCGCGGTCGACGAGGTCCGATACGTCGGTGATGCGGTCGCGGTCGTGGTGGCTGAGAGCCGCTACCAGGCCGCGGACGCGGCCGAGGCAGTCGTGGTGGAGTACGACCCGCTGCCGGCGGTGGTCGACATCGAGGAGGCCCTGACCGACGGCGCACCGCTGGTCCACCAGGAATCGGGCACGAACAAGTGCTACGTGTGGCCATTGGAGTCCGGCGACTACGAAGCCACCAAAGCCAAGGCCGACGTGGTGGTGGCCCGCCGCTACTACCAGCAGCGCTTGATCCCGAATGCGATGGAGCCCCGCTCGGTGGTGGCCGCGTCGGCCGCCGGCACCGGCGAGCTGACCCTGTGGTCGTCCACCCAGATCCCGCACATCGTGCGCCTGCTGCTGGCGCTGGTGACCGGCATCTCGGAGAACAAGATCCGCGTGGTGGCCCCGGACGTGGGCGGCGGCTTCGGCTCGAAGCTGCAGTTCTATCCGGAGGAAGTAATCGCCGCGGTGGTCGCCCGCGAAATCGGCCGACCGGTGAAGTGGACCGAGTCGCGCAGCGAGAACTACCTGGCCACCCACCAGGGGCGCGGGCAGGTGCAGGACATGGAGATCGCCGCGACCCGGGACGGCAAGATCCTCGGGCTCAAGGTGGATCTGCTCGCCGACATGGGCGCGTACCTGATGATCATCACGCCGGGCACACCGCTGCTGGGCGCGTTCATGTACAACGGCATCTACAAGATGGACGCGTACAAGTTCACCTGCACGGGCGTGTTCACCAACCTCACACCGACCGATGCTTACCGGGGTGCGGGCCGGCCGGAGGCCACCTACGCGATCGAGCGGATCGTGGACGACCTGGCCGCCGAGCTCGGCATGGAGCCGATGGAGCTACGCCGGCGGAACTGGATCGAGCACCACGAGTTCCCGTTCGACTCGATCGCCGGGCTGACCTACGACAGCGGTAACTACGAGGCCGCTACCGACCGGGCGATGGAACTGTTCGGCTATGCAGCGCTGCGCGCCGAGCAGGCCCAGCGGCGCGACCGCAACGACCCGGTCCAGCTCGGCATCGGCATCTCCACCTACACCGAGATGTGCGGGCTGGCGCCGTCCCGGATCCTGTCCGCGCTGAAGTACGTGGCCGGGGGGTGGGAGCACGCCTCGGTACGGGTGCTGCCAACCGGCAAGGTCGAGGTGGTCACCGGCACGTCGCCACACGGCCAGGGACACGCCACCGCATGGAGCCAGATTGCCGCGGACGCGCTCGGTGTTCCGTTCGAGGACATCGAGGTCATCCACGGCGACACCGCGCGAGCGCCGTACGGGATGGACACCTACGGCTCGCGCTCGCTGGTCATTGGCGGCATGGCGGTGCACCAGGCGGCCGAGCGGGTGGTCACCAAGGCCAAGGCGATCGCCGCGCACCTGATGGAGATCGATCCCGGCGACCTCGACTTCGAGGGCGGCGCGTTCCGGGTCAAGGGCAGCCCGGGCACGCAGAAGACAGTGCAGGAGGTGGCGTTCGAGGCGTTCAGCGCGCACAACCTGCCCGACGGCATGGAGCCGACCCTGCACGCCGACTCGACGATCGACCCGCAGACGTTCTCGTTCCCGCACGGCACCCACTTGTGCGCGGCCGAGGTGGACACCGAGACCGGCGCGGTCCGGATCCGCTCCTATGTCTGTGTCGACGACGTCGGCTCAGTGGTGAACCCAGTGATCGTGGAGGGTCAGATCCATGGCGGGGTTACCCAGGGCATCGCTCAAGCGCTCTACGAGGAGGCGGTCTACGACTCGGACGGCAACCTGACCTCCGGAACGATGGTGGACTACCTAGTGCCGGCCGCGCCGGACCTGCCGCACTTCGTCACCGACCGCACCGAGACTCCGGCCACCAGCAACCCGCTCGGGGTCAAGGGAGTCGGTGAGACCGGAACCATCGCGGCCACCCCAGCGGTGGTGAACGCGGTCGTCGACGCGCTGCGCCATCTCGGCGTGGACGACATTCGAATGCCGTGCTCGCCGGAGCGGGTCTGGCGCGCGATCCAGGCTGGAGGTGCCCGATGATCCCGGCGGCGTTCAGCTACGAGAAGCCAGGCTCGGTCGACGAGGCCGTGGCCGCGCTCGGCCGGCTCGGTGAGGACGCGAGAGTGATCGCCGGCGGGCAGAGCCTGTTGCCGCTGATGCGGTTGCGGCTGGCGGCGCCAACTGCGCTGGTCGACCTGGGCGGGATCGGCGCCCTGCGTGGGGTCAGGGACGACGGCGACGCGTTGGTCATCGGTGCGATGACCACCTACAGCGCGGCGATGGCCGACCCGTTGATCCGGCAGCACGCCCCGCTGGTGGCCGCGGCCGCGGCCACCGTGGGCGATCCGGCGGTCCGGCACCGGGGGACGGTCGGCGGATCGCTCGCGCACGCCGACCCGGCCGGCGACCTTCCGTCGGTCGCGCTGGCGCTAGACGCGGAGCTGGTTGCTACCGGGCCGAACGGGACCCGGACGATCCCGGCGAGCGAGTTCTTCGTCGACTACCTGCATACCGCGCTGCATCCCGGCGAGGTGCTCGTGGCGGTCCGGGTGCCGAAGCTGGCCGGCTGGGGCGTGCACTACGAGAAGTTCAACCGGGTTGCCCAGGCCTGGACCGTGGTCGGCGTGGCCGCGGCGGTCCGGCGGTCCAACGGCTCCATCGCCGAGGCCCGGGTGGCGCTGTCCAACATGGCACCGACCCCGATCCGCGCCCGTGCGGTGGAGCAGGCGCTGTCCGGCGCGGACGGAACCCAGGAGGCGATCGCCGCGGCCGCGGCGTCGGCCGCCGACGGCGCCTCGCCGACCAGCGACGTGTCCGCCCAGGCCGACTACCGCGAACACCTGGCCAGGGTGCTGACCAGACGGGCGGTGACTGCCGCGGCCGGTTTGTAGCCCGCTCGGTAGCTGCCCGATCATTACCGGCGGTCTGCGCAGACAATTCACCCAACTTGGGTGATCAATTGCGCGGAGCGCCGGTAATGATCGTTTAGAGGAGGGTCGCTACGCTTCCGGGCATGACCAACCCGCGCCCGGTGCTGGTCGTCGACTTCGGCGCCCAGTACGCGCAGCTGATCGCCCGCCGGGTGCGGGAAGCGCGGGTGTACAGCGAGATCGTGCCGCACACGCTGCCGGTGGCCGAGCTGCTGGCCCGCAACCCGGCCGCGATCATCCTCTCTGGCGGTCCGGCCAGCGTCTACCAGCCGGGCGCGCCCCAGGTCGACCCGGCACTGTTCCGAACCGGCGTGCCGGTATTCGGGATCTGCTACGGCTTCCAGGCCATGGCTGGAGCGCTGGACGGCGAGGTGGCCAAAACGGGCCGGTCCGAGTTCGGCCGCACCGAGTTGCGGATCGACCGGCCCGGGGTGCTGCTCGCCGAGCAACCGCTCGAGCAACAGGTATGGATGTCACACGGAGACTCCGTGGTGGCGGCTCCGCCCGGCTTCACCGTCCTGGCCGCCACCGGCGGCACCCCGGTGGCCGCGTTCGAGCTGCCCACGCAGCGGCTTGCCGGCGTCCAGTACCACCCCGAGGTCGTGCACACCGCGTACGGTCAGCAGACGCTCGAACGGTTCCTGTACGAGATCGCGGGCTGCGAGCCCACCTGGACCGTGGCGGAGATCCTCGACGAATCGGTCGCGGCGGTGCGGGCGCAACTCGGGGACAAGCGCGCGATCTGCGGGCTGTCCGGCGGGGTCGACTCCGCGGTCGCCGCGGCCCTGGTGCAGCGCGCGGTAGGCGATCAGCTCACCTGCGTGTTCGTCGACCACGGGCTGCTGCGGACCGGCGAGGCCGAGCAGGTGGCTACCGACTTCGTGGCAGCGACCGGGGTGCGATTGCACGTAGTGGATGCGGCCGACCGGTTCCTCACCGCGCTCGCCGGGGTCACCGATCCGGAGCAGAAGCGCAAGATCATCGGCCGGGAGTTCATCCGGGTCTTCGAGCAGGCGGCGCGGGACGTGATGGCCGCGGCCGGCGAGCACGGCGAGACGGTGGACTACCTGGTCCAGGGCACGCTATATCCGGACGTGGTGGAATCCGGCGGCGGCGCCGGCACCGCGAGCATCAAGTCCCACCACAACGTGGGCGGTCTGCCCGACGACCTGCAGTTCGCGCTGGTCGAGCCGCTCCGGACGCTGTTCAAGGACGAGGTCCGCGAGCTCGGGCTGGCCCTCGGGCTGCCGGAGGCGATGGTCTACCGGCACCCGTT
>DATFRM010000125.1:0-7096 GCA_035263265.1 Actinomycetes bacterium | reverse complement strand
CGTGCGATGGGCGGGCGCGCTGTACCGGGCGACCAGCACTTCGTACGCGTCCAGATCGCCGGCCCTGGCTCGGGCTATCGCCGTGGCGTCGTCCGTGCTGCCTCCTCCCCTGCTCCAGCGACCGCCTCGGCTGCCGCTGGTACGGCCGGGCCGGGAGCTCGGTTCCATCGACGGGCCAGTTCGCGGCTTCGTGGCTTGGGCCGAATCCTTCCCTACTGCGGCGGCAACCGGCTAACGAAGCGGCCACCGCCCGGTATCGATCCCTCAGGCCTGCCCTCACCGAGGTGCTCGGGCGTCCCGGATTGACATGCTCGAACAGATGTTCGAACATAGACAGGTGAGTGCCGCCTCCCTGCGCAACCTGGTGACCAGCGCAAATGATCCAGTCCAGGTGGACGCTGCAGCCCTTCCCTTGCTGCAGGGATTGACCGGTCTGCTTCCCGAGAGCGGGTTGCGCCGGGGGTCGACGGTGGCCGTCGAGGGCACTACGTCGCTGGCACTGGCACTGCTCGCCGGGCCGTCCCAGGCCGGATCCTGGTGTGCGGTGGTCGGCGCACCAGAGCTTGGGTTGCTGGCCACCGCGGAATACGGGATCGCGCTCGATCGGCTGGCACTGATCCCCCGGCCGGGGCAGGCCTGGGCCAGTGTGGTCGCCGCATTGATCGACGCGTTCGATGTGGTAGCGATCCGGCCCACCGGCACGGTTCCACCGGGCCTGGCCAGCCGGTTGACCGCGCGGTTGCGCAAGCACGGCGGGGTGCTGCTCTGCCTCGGCCAGTGGGAGGGCGCCGACCTTCGCCTGACCACCGTGGGCGAGCAGTGGGACGGGCTAGGCGACGGGCACGGCCGGTTGCGGGCCCGGCGACTGCGAGTGCGGGTCAGCGGGCGGCACGGTGCGGCCGCCGTGCCTCGCGAGAAGGAGCTCTTGCTGCCCGCAGCCGACGGTTCCGTGGCCGTGGTGACCGAACCGCCGACCCCGCTCCGCCAGTTCCAGTTGCTCGAGGCGGTCTGACGTGCGGACGTTGACCGTCTGGTGCCCGGACTGGCCGGTGGTTGCGGCCGCCGCGGCGGTGGCCACCTCGGCCGAAGGACCGATCGTCGTCGTGGAATCTGGCCTCGTCCTGGCCTGCTCCGCCGCCGCTCGCGGGCACGGGGTCCGCCGCGGCATGAAGGTCAGGGAAGCGCAGACTCGCTGCCCCCACCTCACCGTGCTCAGGCACGATCCGGTGATCGAGGCGCGCACGTTCGAGCCGGTAGTGACCGCGCTGGAGGAGCTCACTCCGCGGGTCGGGATCCTCCGTCCCGGGCTGTGCGCGGTCCGCGCCCGCGGCCCGGCCCGGTATTTCGGTAGTGAACTGGCCGCGGCCGAGCGGTTCGCCGCCCACGTCACCGCGCTCGGCATCGACTGCCGAGCCGGGGTCGCCGATGGCGTCTTCGCCGCGACCCTGGCCGCCCGGGCGATCGCCGGCACCGGCCCAACGATCGCCGCCATCGGCCCGGCGGGCGCCGGTGCTGAGCAAGCGATCGCCGGCACCGAGCAGACGGTAGCCGGCACCCGCAGCGAATTCGCGCTGGTCGTGCCGGCCGACGGCGACGCGGAGTTCCTCGCCCCGATGCGGATCGACGTGCTCGACCGGCCGGAGCTGATCGACCTGCTGCGCCGGTTGGGCATCCGCACGCTCGGCGCGTTCGCGGCGCTCCCGCCTCGCGACGTGCTGGCCCGGTTCGGCTCGTCCGGCGCGATCGCGCATGGGCTCGCTCGCGGTATCGACGAGCGCCCGATCGGATCCCACCGAGCCGCGCCCGACCTGGCCGTCCAGCGCGAGGTCAACCCGCCGATCGACCGGATCGACACCGCGGCGTTCCTGGCCGCCGCGATGGCCGACGAGCTGGCCGCGGCGCTTGGCGTGCGCGGCCTGGCCTGTGCCTGCCTGGACATCGAGGTCAGCACCGAGCACGGCCCGCAGCTGCACCGGCAGTGGCGGCACGACGGCCCGATGTCCGCCGACGACATCGCCGATCGGGTGCGCTGGCAGCTGGAGGGTTGGGCAAGCACCCGCGCGTTCGGCGACATCAGCGCCGGCGGGATCATCCAGCTGCGGTTGGAGCCGGCCGAGACCGTGGCCGCCGGGATCTACCAGGAAGGCCTATGGGGTGGCCTCGGCGAGCTGGGCGAGCGCGCCATACGAGCCATCACCCGGGTGCAGAGCCTGCTCGGCCAGAAAGCGGTCGTCGCCGCGGTGCCCAACGGCGGCTACGGCCCGGCCGACCGGATCCATCTGGTGCCGTGGGGCGACGAGCGCGTCGCTGTCCGGGAGAACGGCGCACCCTGGCCCGGCCATCTGCCCGCACCGTCCCCGGCCACAGTGCTCGCCGAGCGCGAATCGGTCACGGTCACCGATGCCGATGGACACCCGGTCGGGGTTAGCGGCCGGGCCGCCGTCACCGCCTCCCCTGCCCTGGTGAGTTACGACGGCGGCCCGGCCGCGCGGGTGATCGGCTGGGCCGGACCCTGGCCGGTCGAGGAGCGCTGGTGGGATCCCGCTACCGCGCGGCGGATCGCGCGAGTGCAGGTGGTCACCGAGGTCGGCGCGCTGCTCCTGCTGGTCGAGAACGGTCAGTGGTGGGTCGAGGCCAGGTATGACTGAGCATGGGTTACAACAACCCGCCGGTTCCGTGGGCTGAGCTCGAGCGCAAGCTGTCCGGGCGGCGCCCCGGCGGCCCGCCGTACTCGGGTGACGGCGGAGACAGCCCGGCGTGGACGTGGATCCGGCCGCCGTACGACCCGCCGGAATCGGAACGCCCCACTCCCCCGCCGCCCGAGACCGTGGTGCCGTATGCCGAGCTGCACTGCCATTCCAACTTCAGCTTCCTCGACGGTGCCAGCCACCCGGAGGAGCTGGTCGAAGCTGCCGTCCAGCTCGGCCTGTATGCGATCGCGCTGACCGATCATGACGGGCTGTACGGGGTGGTCCGGATGGCCGAGGCCGCGGCTGTCTACAAGCAGGTCAAGACCATCTTCGGCGCGGAGCTGTCGCTGGAGCTGACAAAGCCGCAAAACGGCGAGGCCGATCCGGAGGGGCGGCACCTGCTGGTGCTGGCCCGCGGCACCGAGGGCTACCACCGGCTGGCCGGCGCGATCACCGAGGGCCAGCTGGCCGGCCGGGAGAAGGGAAAGCCGATCTATCAGCTGGACCGGCTGGCCGAGCAGGCCGGCGGGCACTGGCTCATCCTCACCGGGTGCCGCAAGGGTCTTGTGCCGCACGCGCTGGCCGATCCGGACAGCGGTCCGGAGGCGGCCGCCTGCGAGTTGGACCGGTTGGTCACGCTGTTCGGCCCGGGCAACGTCGCCGTCGAGCTCTGGGACCACGGTTATCCGGAGGACTGCGAGCGCAATGACGCGCTGTTCCGGCTCGCCAAGGACGCCGGGCTACCGGTCGTGGCCACCAGTAACGCGCACTACTCGGTACCGGCCCGGCGGCCGCTGGCCACCGCGCTGGCCGCGGTCCGGGCCCAGCGCAGCCTGGATGCGCTGGACGGTTGGCTGCCCGCGGCCGGGACCGCGCATTTGCGTACCGGGGCCGAAATGGCCGCACGATTCGCCCGCTATCCCGGTGCGGTCGAGCAGACCGTGGCCTATGCGGAGGAGATCGCGTTCAACCTGCACAAGGCGTCGCCCCGGTTGCCGAAGCTGAACCGGCCCGAAGAGCATGCCAACGACGCCGACTGGCTGCGCGCGCTGGTGTTCGAACGGGCCGTCGCCAAGTACGGCACGTACGACGAGCACCCGGTCGCCTACCAGCGACTGGACAGCGAACTGGGGGTGATCGAGGAGAAGGGGTTCCCCGGCTACTTCCTGATCGTGTGGGAGATCGTCGAGAAGTGCCGCGACCTCGAGATCCTCTGCCAGGGCCGGGGCTCGGCGGCCAGTTCGGCGGTCTGTTACGTGCTCGGGATCACCGCGGTCGACGCGGTGAAGTACCAGCTTCCGTTCGAGCGGTTCATCGCGACCACTCGTGAGGAAGAGCCGGACATCGACGTCGACATCGAGTCGGACCGGCGCGAGGAGATCATCCAGCACGTCTACGACACGTACGGCCGGGACAAGGCCGCGCAGGTCTGCAACGTCATCACGTACCGCCCGAAGATGGCCGTACGCGACATGGCCAAGGCGCTCGGTTACAGCACCGGCCAACAGGATGCCTGGTCCAAACAGATCGACTCGTGGGGGCCGCTGGCGGCCGCCGACGACGTACCGGCCGAGGTGGTGGGGCTAGCCGGGCAGTTGCTGCAGTTCCCGCGACACTTGGGCATCCACTCCGGCGGGATGGTGCTCACCGACCGTCCGGTGGGTGAGGTCTGCCCGATCGAGTGGGCTCGGATGGCTGACCGCAGCGTGCTGCAGTGGGACAAGGACGACTGCGCGGCGATGAAGCTGGTGAAGTTCGACCTGCTCGGGCTCGGCATGCTCTCCGCCTTGAAGTACACCTTCGACCTCGCGCTCGAGTTCTGCGGCGACGTGCTGACCCTGGACAACGTGCCGAAGGAGGAGAAGGCCGTCTACGACATGCTCTGCCGGGCCGACTCGATCGGGGTGTTCCAGGTGGAGAGCCGGGCTCAGATGGCCACCCTGCCCCGGCTGCGGCCGCGCAAGTTCTACGACCTGGCCATCGAGGTAGCGCTGATCAGGCCGGGCCCGATCCAAGGCGGTTCGGTGCACCCGTACATCCGGCGCAAGAACGGCCAGGAGCCGATCACGTCGCTGCATCCGCTGCTCGACGAGGTGCTGGAGCGCACGCTGGGCGTGCCGCTGTTCCAGGAACAGCTGATGCAGATGGCGATGAAGGCAGGTGGCTGCTCAGGCGACGACGCGGATCTGCTCCGCCGGGCCATGGGCTCCAAGCGGGGGCTGGAGAAGATCGAGCGGCTGCGGACCACGCTGTACGACGGAATGGCCGCCAACGGCATCACCGGAGAGTTGGCCGACGACATCTACGAGAAGATCGCCGCGTTCGCGAACTTCGGTTTCGCCGAGTCGCACTCGATCAGCTTCGCGCTGCTGGTGTACGTCAGCTCATGGCTCAAGCTGCACTACCCGGCGGCGTTCCTGGCCGCGCTGCTGCGGGCCCAGCCGATGGGTTTCTACTCGCCTCAGACGTTGGTAGCGGACGGCCGCCGGCACGGTGTCGAGGTCCGCGGTATCGACATCAACCTGTCCCCGGCCGCGCCGACGCTAGAGGCGGTCGCCGCTGGTGCTGGCGCCGGGCGTTCGCCGCTGGTGCTGGATTGCCTGGTGGAGCACGAGGAGGACCCGGACTCGCCATTCGACCCTTCCGGGCCGTATCGACCTGAGGATCATCGCCGGGACGCCGGGTTCGCGGTCCGGCTGGGGCTGTCCTCGGTGCGGACGATCGGGACCGACCTGGCCGAGCGAATCGAGGCCGGACAGCCGTACGCCTCCATGTCCGACCTGGTTCGCCGGATGGAGCTGACCACCGCGCAGCTCGAGGCGCTGGCCTCGGCCGGCGCGTTCAGCTGCTTCGGGCTGGGCCGGCGGGAGGCGCTGTGGTCGGCCGGCGCGGTCGCCCAGGAGCGGCCCGATCACCTCGAGGGCATCCACGTCCCGGTGGCCGTGCCCGCGCTCCCGGAGATCACCCCACCGGAGCAGACGATGATCGACCTGTGGGCGCTCGGCGTGTCCCCGGATAGCTACCCGACCCAGCACATCAGGACCGCACTTGACGCGCTCGGGGTGATCCCGGCCGCCGGACTCGCCTCGGTCGAGAACGGCCGGCGGGTAGTGGTCGGCGGGATCGTCACGCACCGGCAGCGGCCCTCGACCGCCGGTGGCACCACGTTCATGAACCTCGAGGACGAGACCGGGCTGATCAACGTGATCATCTCGCGCGCGGTATGGGAGCGGTACGCCCGGCTGGCCCGGGGCGCGGCGGCGCTGCTGATCCGCGGCCGGCTCGAGCGAGCGGAGGGCGTGACCAACGTGGTCGCCGAGAAGTTCGATCGGCTACCGCTCACCGTTTCTCGGATGTCGCGCGATTTCCACTAGGCGCGGTTTCTTCATTGCGTCGGTTTGCCACGCGTTCCCTTGGCCGTCGCCCCGGCCG
The DNA here is from genome assembly GCA_035263265.1 of Actinomycetes bacterium. Taxonomy (GTDB): domain Bacteria; phylum Actinomycetota; class Actinomycetes; order JAKEEW01; family JAKEEW01; genus DATAFN01. The sequence goes on along the minus strand of DATFRM010000125.1, from coordinate 974 downwards.
GGCTGTCCCCCGCCCCTGGACTCCCTACTCCCGTTGCCCTTCCTGGCTGTCGTCGCCTTGCCTGCTGCTCCCGACGAGACCATCACATGTCAAACAGGTCGAGAATTCTCGACGTCGTCGACGATCCCCGACCTCGTCGAGCATCTCCGACGCTTTCGTGCATCGACGCCCGCTCTAAGCCGCGCCAGCAGCCTTGTGGATCTTCCCTGTTTCGTTTTGTGGCCCGCGTTCGCCGGCTGCTACCATCGGTCGTCACGCGCCGCTAGCTCAACTGGCAGAGCAGCGGACTCTTAATCCGCGGGTTCAGGGTTCGAGTCCCTGGCGGCGTACCCACAAAACTCCAGGTCAACGGCCCGGTAAGTGCTCTCAGGCCCGGATTCCTTCTTGGTAGTGCAGCACCGGGTGCAGCAACCGCCGGTCTATTGCTGGCCGGCAACTGTGCTCAGCAGCTCATCCAGGCGATCCGCTGCAGCACGCTGAACCTCAGGCAGAACGTGAGCGTAGATGTTCATGGTCACGTTGATCTCGCTATGTCCGAGGATTTCCATCACCACACGGGCCGGTACCCCTTGCGTTAGCAGGAAGGTCGCGCATGTGTGACGGAGATCGTGCAGCCGAATCGCACGAATCTTGGCACGGGTGCAAAGCGAGGCAAACCACCGATTGACGTTTCGTGGTTCAAGCGGCGTGCCGATGGTCGTGGTGAACACGAGTCCGAACTCCTGCCAGGTATCGCCGGCCTTGCGTCGCTCCAACTCCTGCTCCTCTCGGTGCACCCGCAGCGCGGCGACGCACATCGTCGGCATCGGCACGGTCCGCGCCGAACGGAGGGTTTTCGGCGGCAAGAACTGCAGTTTCCCGGCGGCCCGTTGCAGTGTCTGCCGGATCTTCAAGGTGCGCTCCTCAAGGCCGATGTCCTCCCACCTGAGTCCTAACGCCTCGCCCCTCCGGAGACCCACGGCCAGCAGCACAAC
>DATFRM010000124.1:0-2938 GCA_035263265.1 Actinomycetes bacterium | reverse complement strand
TCATCGTCGGCTCCGGGGTCGTGCTCGCGGCGAGCTACGAGGCCAAGGCGTTCGGGATTCGCACCGCCATGAGCGGCCGGCAGGCTCGCGGGCTGTGCCCGCACGCGATCGTGGTCGATCCCCGGATGTCTGCCTACTCCGAAGCCAGCAAGGCCGTGTTCGAGGTCTTCGAGAACACCACCCCGCTGGTCGAGGGGCTCTCGATCGACGAAGCGTTCCTCGACGTCGGCGGCTTGCGGCGGGTGTCCGGCCCGCCGTATGACATAGCCGTCCGGCTTCGGCGGGATGTCCTCGAGCAGGTCGGGCTGCGGGTCACGGTCGGCGTGGCCAGGACCAAGTTTCTGGCCAAGGTCGCCAGCCGGGTGGCAAAACCGGACGGACTGCTACTCGTGCCGCCGGGCGGCGAGCTGGAATTCCTCCATCCGCTCCCGGTCGAAGCGCTGTGGGGAGTCGGCCGGGTCACCGCCGCCAAGCTGCATAACTACGGGATCTCCACGGTCCGCGAGGTGGCCGAGGTCGGTGAGGGTGCACTGGTTTCGATGCTCGGCCCGGCCGCCGGACACCACCTACACGCGCTTGCCCACAACTACGATCCGCGCCCCGTGCAGGTGGGCCGGCGGCGCCGCTCGATCGGCTCGCAACGCGCGCTTGGTCGGCGGCGCCGTTCGGCCGAGGAGCTCGACGGCATCCTCGTCGGTCTGGTCGATCGGCTCGCCCACCGGTTGCGGGCGGGCCGGCGAGTGTGCCGGACCGTGGTGCTACGGATGCGATTCGACGATTTCACCCGAGCGACCCGCTCGCACACGCTAAACCAGGCAACGGCGCACACCGAGCACATTCTCACCGCCGCCAGAGAACTTGTCGTGGCGTCTTCGGTGTTGATAAGAGAGCGGGGGCTGACGCTGATCGGAGTAGCCCTGATGAATCTTGACGACGACGATGCGATCCAGCTGACGCTACCCTTCGACCGGCACCGAGGATCGGCCCTGGACGCTGTGCTCGACAACGTGCACGACCGGTTCGGATCGAGAGCGGTCACCAGGGCAGTGCTGCTCGGGAAGGACCCCGGCCTGGCCGTGCCGTTGCTGCCGGATTGATCGCGACGAATTTCGAAGGATCGGGCATGAATCTGAGCCGTCGAGCGCTGGCATGAGTCGATGAACCCACTCGCCCGCCAGATCCAGCGCACCTACTTAACGCTGCTGCTCGGCAACACGCTGGCGGCATCGTTCATCTGGGGAATCAACACGCTGTTCCTCCTGGATGCGGGGCTGAACAACCTCGAGGCGTTCGCCGCGAACGCGTTCTTCACCGCCGGCATGGTGATCTTCGAGATCCCGACCGGGGTGGTTGCCGACACCTGGGGCCGCCGGGTCTCCTACCTGCTGGGCACGGTCACGCTGGCCGGCGCGACTCTGCTCTATTACTTCATGTGGCAGCTCAAGGCGCCGTTCTGGAGCTGGGCCGTCGTCTCGATCCTGTTAGGTCTCGGATTCACGTTCTTCTCCGGAGCGGTCGAGGCGTGGCTGGTCGACGCGCTGCGCTACGCGCGCTACCAAGGCACGCTGGAGTCCGTGCTCGGCCGCGGTCAGATGATTAGTGGAGTGGCCATGCTGGGTGGCTCGGTGCTCGGCGGGGTCATCGCCCAGGCAACCTCGCTCGGCGTGCCGTTCCTGCTCCGGGTAGCGGTCCTACTCGTGATGTTCGCGGTCGCCTTCCGACTGATGAAGGACCTCGGCTTCACCCCGGTGCCGGCAACACACCCGCTGCACGCCACCCGCGAGGTGCTCTCCGAGTCCGTCGAGTACGGCCTGAAGAAACCTCCGGTGCGCTACCTGATGCTAGCGGCGCCGTTCACCGCGGGCGTAGGCGTGTATGCGTTCTATGCGCTGCAGCCGTACCTGCTCGAGTTGTACGGCGATCCGAACGCGTACACGGTGGCCGGCCTGGCTGCCGCGCTGCTGGCCGGAATGCAGATCATCGGCGGTTACCTGGCGCCCAGGTTCCGCAGCCTGTTTCATAAGCGCACCACGTTGCTGATCGTGAGTGCGGTCGTATCCAGCGTGATCCTCTTGCTGCTCGGCCTTACCAACGCGTTCTGGGTCGCGCTCGTGCTGGTGTCGCTGTGGGGGCTGATCTTCGCAGCCGACATGCCGATCCGGCAGGCCTACCTGAACGACATGATCCCGTCCAAGCAACGTGCCACGGTGCTCTCGTTCGACTCGCTGATGGGCAGCAGTGGCGGCGTCGTGATCCAACCCATTCTCGGCCGGGTCGCGGATGTGTACAGCTACGGGACCTCATTCGTGGTCAGTTCGGCGTTCCAGATCGTGGCGGCGCCGTTCCTGCTCGCCAGCCGTCGCCAGGGCGCCGCCGCGGACGTTGGGCTCGCCGTTACGCCCGGGCCGGTGCCGGTGCCGTCCAGCCGGGCCAGCGAACGCGGCCATCACTCGCTACTCGATCGGCTGCCGGGCAAGATAAGCCGGCTCGCGCCCGGAAACCAGCCACGCGGCAACGGTGGCGGCCAGCGGGACGCCGATGGCGATCGCCACAAGCTCCACGATCGGGATCCGGTGTAGCGCATGCAGGGAGTGGCCGAAGCCGGCAACGAGTCCGAGATACGCGGCCGCGGTGCCGAGCAGCACGGCGAGTAGAGCTAGCCCGCCGGCGGTCGCGGCCGTGATGGTCCGCCGGGTGGCCCGCCGTGCGCCGGCGGCGGTCAGCACGCGCAGGTCCCGTCCGGTCTCGCTGCGGATCAGTCCGACCGTCATTGCCAGGATCCCGAGCGCCACCAGCATGCCGGCCACGGTGGCGGAGGTGCGCATCATCGCCAAGCCCTGCTGCCGGTCCCGGACTTCGATAGTGAGTCCGGTGTTCGCAGCGATCTCGCGAGCTGCCGCGAGCTGATCGCTGGTCAGCGGTTCCGCGGTCTGGATGA
>DATFRM010000123.1:0-6435 GCA_035263265.1 Actinomycetes bacterium | reverse complement strand
GCCCAGCCTTCGACGTCTTCGGGCTTGCGGGGGCCCGGACCGACGTAGCGAGCGGACGGTCGGATGAGCCGGCCGGTGCGCTTCTGCTCGAGGATGTGCGCGCTCCAGCCTGCGGTCCGCGCACACGTGAACATCGCGGTGAACATGTGCGGCGGTACTTCGGCGAAGTCCAGCACGATGGCGGCCCAGAACTCGACGTTGGTCTCCAGCACCCGATCCGGCCGCCTGGCTCGCAGTTCCGCCAGCGCGGCCTGCTCCAGCGCCTCGGCCACCTCATACCGCGGCGCGCCCAGCTCCTTGGCGGTGCGCCGCAGCACCCGGGCGCGCGGATCCTCGGCCCGGTAGACCCGGTGCCCGAACCCCATCAGGCGGTCACCGGAATCGAGCAGCCGTTTGACGTAGCCGACCGCGTCGCCGGTGCGCTCGACCTCCTCGAGCATGTGCAGCACCCGGGACGGCGCGCCGCCGTGCAGTGGCCCGGACATCGCGCCGACCGCGGCGGACAGGCAGGCCGGCACGTCGGCACCGGTGGAGGCGACGACCCGCGCGGTGAAGGTGGACGCGTTCATGCCGTGCTCGGCTGCGGAGGTCCAGTACGCGTCGATGGCCTGCACGTGCTTCGGATCGGGCTCACCGCGCCAACGCCGCATGAACCGCTCGACGATCGTGCCGGCCTTGTCGATCTCTCGCTGCGGCACCATCGGCAGGCCGATGCCGCGGGCGGACTGGGCGACGTAGGACAGCACCATCACCGCGGTCCGGGCCAGATCCTCGCGCGCCTGCTCGTCGTCGATGTCGTAGAGCGGGTGCAGGCCCCAGGCCGGTGCCAGCATCGCGATCGCACTCTGTACATCCACCCGCACATCGCCGGAGTGAACCGGTAGCGGGAACGGCTCGGCCGGCGGCAGGCCAGGATTGAACTCGTTGTCTACCAGCAGGCCCCACACGTTGCCGAAGGAGACCCGCCCAACAAGATCTTCGATGTCGACGCCGCGGTAGCGTAGCGAGCCACCCTCCTTGTCCGGCTCCGCGATCTCGGTCTCGAAGGCGATCACACCCTCGAGACCGGGCTTGAATTCGGACTCCGTCATTGCGGATGCTCCTTTGCCTCACGCAGCTGGGGGGCACGTTCCGGGCCGATCTCTTGCCCGCCAGCCTAGAAGAAAGGGGCAGCCGTGGAGCCCGATCGACTGGCGGCCATGCGTGCTTCCTACCAGCTTGCCGGACTCGATGTAGCCGACCTTGCCCCGGACCCGATACGCCAGCTCGCCGACTGGCTGACCACGGCCGCCGCGGTCGAGCTCCCGGAGCCGAACGCAATGGTCCTGGCAACCGCGGACGCGAGCGGCCGGCCGAGCGCGCGGACCGTGCTGCTCAAGGGCTACGGCGCCGCCGGCCTGGTGTTCTTCACCAATCACACGTCGCGTAAGGCGAGCGAGCTGGCGGCGAACCCGTGGGCCTCGGTGGTGTTCCCCTGGCACTCGATCGGCCGGCAGGTGATCGCGTCCGGTCCGGTGACTCGGATCGGTGACGCAGAGTCGGCCGCCTATTTCGCCAGCCGGCCCTACGACTCCCAGATCGGCGCCTGGGCCTCCCGGCAGTCCACCGTGGTGGCCTCGCGCGCCGAGCTCGACGAGCGGTACCGCGAGTTGGTGCAGCGCTGGCCGGCGGGCACCCCGGTGCCCGCGCCGGACTTCTGGGGCGGCTACCGGTTGGCGCCCGATACGGTGGAGTTCTGGCAGGGCCGGGCCGGCCGGCTGCACGACCGGCTGCGTTACCGGCGAAGTGCCGACGGTATGGAGTGGATCATCGAGCGACTGGCACCGTGAGCAGCGAATCCCCGGTCGACGAGACCGCGGAGGCTGCGGAGGTCGCCCAGCCGGTGCGGCGGCGGGTCATGGTGGACCTGCGCCCGCTGCAGACGGCGCCGGACTACCGCCGGCTGTGGATCGGCTCGACCGTGTCCTTCCTCGGCGCGCAGATGACCGCGGTCGCGGTCGCGATTCAGGTGTACTCGCTGACCGGGTCCAGCTTCGCGGTCGGCGCGATCGGCATCTGCGTACTGGTGCCGATGATCATGTTCGGTCTGTATGGCGGAGCGGTGGCCGACGCCGTAGATCGTCGCCGACTGGCGCTAGCCTCGTCGACCGGGCTCGCCGTGGTCAGCGTTGTGCTGGCGGTTCAGGCGTTCGTCGGGAGCCAGGCGCTGTGGCTGCTGTACGTCTGCGTGGCCCTGCAAGGCGCGCTCACCGCGATCAATAACCCGACCCGGCTGGCGATGATCCCGCGACTGCTTCCGCGGGAGCTGCTGACCTCGGCGAACGCACTGGGCCAACTCGGCCACAACCTCGGTTTCACGCTCGGCCCGCTGCTTGGTGGGTTAGTGATCGGCACGCTCGGGTTGCAAGCCGCGTACACGCTGGACGCGATCGGCTTCTGCGTCGCGCTGTACACGCTGTACCGGCTCCCGTCGATGCCGGTGGGCGGTGACGGTCGGGCGCCAGGGCTGAGCTCGGTGCTGGAGGGCCTGCGGTTCCTGCGGACCCGCAAGAACGTGCTGATGACGTTCCTGGCCGACATGTGTGCGATGGTGCTGGCCCAGCCGCGTGCGCTGTTCCCGGCGGTGGCCGGTGGTTTCTACGGCGGCGGTACCCGGACCGTAGGCCTACTCGCTGCGGCACCGGCGTTCGGCGCGGTGGCGGCCGCGCTGGTGTCCGGATGGACCGGCCGGGTGCGCCGGCAGGGCCTCGCGGTGCTGATTGCGGTCACTGTCTGGGGCGGGGCCGTGGGTCTGTTCGGACTGAGCCGGGCGCTGTGGGTCGGCGTGCTTTTCCTGGCCGTGGCCGGCTGGGCGGACATGATCAGCGCGGTGTTCCGCAACACGATCCTGCAGGTCGCCACGCCGGATGAGCTGCTGGGTCGGCTGCAGGGCGTGTTCATCGTGGTAGTCGCGGGTGGCCCGCGGCTGGGCGATTTCACCGCCGGCACAGTGGCGGCGCTAACCTCGGAGCGGGTCGCGATCCTGTCCGGCGCGATGGCTTGCGTGACGGTTCTCTGGTTGCTCGCGGTCCGGTTCCCCGGCTTCGCCCGCTACGACGCGCGGCATCCGCAGCCCTAGCCGATCGGTTGTCGAGTGCCCTAGGTGATCGCGATCCAGATCGCGTCGGCTTGCCCGAGTATCCGATCGTCCGCGCCGTAGCCCGTCGTGGTCGTGAACGCCTTGCGGCCGTCCCGGCCGTTCAGCCGGCCCACCACTACGCACGGCTCACCGACATCCGGCACGGCCCGCACCTGTGCGGTCATCCGGCCGAGCACCATGGGCCGGCCGACAAGGTCGACCGTCCACCCACCCGGGCAGTCGAGCGCCGCCCAGACGAACTCCGGGCGGACCCGGTCGCGGTCGGCCAGGGATGCGTCCGGCCGCCACAGCGCGGCGGTCGTGTCGGCCCGATCGGGCAACAGCCCGGGCTGCAGCCTTAGACCGTCCCGAGCCGGCCGGGCCAGGCCGCACACGAAGCAGGTTGGAAACGGATGCTCGACCAAACCGCCGTAGTACCGTGCCGCCGCGGTCGCCTCGTCGGCAGACGCCGGCTCGACGGTGGCACTGGTGAGATCGGCCGGCGCGGCCTCGGCGATCAGCGTGTCGGCCCGTGACAGCCGGAGCCCTGACTCACCGTCGATCACAGTCATCGGCTCGGCCAGCGGCGGCGGCTTGCGCAGCGTCACCGCGACCGGATCGGCACCGGGTAAGCCGCCGCTGAGCAGCGCGGCGAGCCGCCCGGACAGGTAGCCGCCGTTCGCCGAGTCGGGCGGGCCGTTGAAGCGGCGGTCGATGGTCAGCACGGGCGACATGCCGCGCATTATCCGGGCCCTACGACAGCAGATCGGCGGCGACCCGCAGATCCTTGACGAACGCTTCGAAGGCCTGGTCCTGGTCGTCCGCGCGCAGCACGGCCGACGGATGGACGGTCGGCACCATGAACCCGGCCTTGCGGGCGGCGTCCTCACCGTCCCGCGGCGGCATCGGGATCGCCAGGCCGCGCTGCTGGGTCACCCGGAACGAGGGCCCAAGCAGCGCCCGCCCGGCGGTGGCGCCCAGGATGACCAGTACCTCCGGGTCGAGGACGGCCATCTCTGCATCCAGCCAGGGCCGGCACGCCTCGATGTGGACCATGTCCGGGGTCTGGTGGATCCGCCGCTTGCCGTGCGTGGCGCGCTGGAAGCGGAAGTGCTTGACCGCGTTGGTGACATAGGAGTCCGCCGGCGCGATGCCGACCTGCTCGAGGGCTCGGTCCAGCAGCCGGCCGGCTGGTCCGACGAACGGCGCGCCTTGTTGATCCTCTTGATCACCAGGTTGCTCGCCGACGAAGACCACCCGCGCGGTCGGGCTGCCTTTGCTGAAGACGGTCTGGATGGCGTCCTTGTACAGCTCGCAGCCCTCGCAGTCACGGGCCGCCGCGGCCAGCTGGTCGATGCCGGCGCCGGCCGGCACCCAACGGGCGGCACCGGGCCGTTCGGGGTCTGCCATACCGAGCGAGGTTACTCGCCCGGAGTTGCCTCCGGAGTAGACAATGGCCACGTGAGCGACCTCATCGACACCACCGAGATGTACCTCCGGACGATCTTCGAACTCGAGGAAGAAGGGGTCGTACCGATGCGGGCCCGGATCGCCGAGCGGCTGGCGCAGAGCGGGCCGACGGTCAGCCAGACCGTGGCCCGGATGGAGCGTGACGGACTGGTGACGGTTGAGGGCGATCGGCACCTCGAGCTGACCGCGAAGGGCCGGGCGCACGCCACCCGGGTGATGCGCAAGCACCGGCTCGCGGAGTGCCTGCTCGTCGAAGTGATCGGGCTCGACTGGGAGAACGTGCACGCCGAGGCGTGCCGCTGGGAGCATGTGATGTCGGACGCGGTCGAGCGGCGACTGCTGGAGCTGCTCGACCACCCCAAGGAATCCCCGTTCGGCAATCCCATCCCGGGCCTGGCCGAGCTCGGCGAGATCGGTATTACCGACGACTTCCTGGACGGGGTCGAACCGCTTGCCGACGCCGCCACCGGTGAGGGCATCCGGGTCCACGTTCGCCGGATAAGCGAGCCGCTGCAGAGCGACGAGCCGATGATGGCCGCGCTGCGCCGGGCCGGAGTGCGCCCCGGTCAGTCGGTCAAGGCGACCATCTCGCCCGGTGGGATCCTGGTCGGCAGCGGCGGTGAAACCGCGGAGCTGTCCAAGGAGATGGCCACGCACGTATTCGTCACCACCGACGGCTGACTGGGATCAGCCGCCACCCTCGGTCCGGTGGGTGGCGATCTCCACCGCATCCGGCGTACCCACCTCGGCGAAGATGTCGGTCGCGCGCCGCAGCAGACTGCGCCCGGCGTCGGCGTTGCCCAGCCGAAGCTCTGCTCGACCGAGGGCCATCAGCGCCCGAGCCTGGCCGAGCCGGTGGCCGGTCTGCTCGTGGCCGGCGAGTGCGGCCTCGGCGGAGGCTTTCGCCGCAGCCGGCTCGCCCTGGCCCAACTGGATCATGGCGAGCGTGGCCAACGCCTGCCCACCCAGTAGCCGGTAGCCGTGCTGGTCGGCGATCGCGATCGCCTCGGACGCGTAGCTAAGCGCGATGTCGAGCCGCCCGAGTTCGAGCTGGGTGGCAGCCAGGCTGATCAGCGCCGCGACCTCAGGATGCCGGTTGGTCGCCGCCCGTGCCTCGGTCAGCGCCTGCTCGCCGTACTGCATCGCCTGGTCGTACGAGCCCATCGCGGTGTGGATCACCGCGATCGCGATGAGCACGTCCGCCTGGACCTTCCGCTCCCCGGTCTCCCTGGTCAGTGCGAGCGCGGACTTGGCGGCGCCGAGCGCGATCGGGTAGCGACCCGCCGCGCCGTGCAGTTGGGCAAGGGTGGTCAGCCCGATCGTGTGCGCGTACGGATCGATATCCCGCTGGCGCAGGCCCATGCCTTCGGTCAGGTGCTCAAGGGCGGCGTCGAACCGCCCGAGCAGGAAGTACGTGCCGCCCAGGTTGATCAGCATGTGAGCCTCGCCGCCGTGCAAGCCGAGCGCCCGGTAGCCGGCCAGCGCGGCGTTCGCGTCAGCGAGCGCGAACTCGAGGTCGCCGACTTGGTGCCGCAGCGTGCTGCGGTTGTGCAGGTTGACGGCCTCACCCACGGTCCGCCCCAGCTGCCGGTTCAGCTCCAGGGCCCGATCGATCGCCTCGATTGCGCGCGCGGTCTGCCCGGTTTCGGCGCGGACCACCGCGAGGCTGCCCACTGCCGCCGCCTCCGCTTCCGGCCAGCCGGCCGCGCGGCTGAGCGAGACGGTCTGGTCCAGGTGCGGCAGGGCGGTGGGGTAGTCGGCGATGCTGCGGTAGGCGAGCCCGAAGCTGAGATGCATTGCCGCAAGCGCCTGCGGATCGCCGTTCGCGGTCGCGGCGGTCAGCCCGG